>NZ_JBFHGM010000003.1:0-49030 GCF_041583095.1 Draconibacterium sp. | reverse complement strand
TGGGATAGCCATTCTTTTAATTACGGTTTTCAGATACCTGATTATGTCAGGATTGAAGCTAATATGTATAAAATGGGTTTTCCTTTTTCGGCAGACAAAGGTCTCTACTTTAAAAACAATCCCATCTATCACGCGGAAAAAGTGAATGCTCCGGTATTGCTTTGGACAGGGACAGAGGATAAAAATGTGACGCCGGATCACACCATGGCTTTCTACAACGCCTTATGCAGAAATGAAAAAGATGTCATTGCTCTGTTTTATAAAAATGAAGGGCATGTATTGTTTCAACAACAAACACAAAATGACCTGACAAACAGAATTATGGATTGGTTTAATTACTTTTTAAAGAACAGTGTTGAATGTGAATGGATAAGTGAGGGGATGAACAAAAAGGATGCTCAGTAGAGCATCCTTTTCTTTTAATTCAGTTTGTACAGTGGGGCACCGCACATGGTTTCACCTTCACGGCTCAGGTTGTGCGTAATATTACTCTCATCCGTCCAGGTACAGGCCTGTCCAGGGATGGTACTACAATCTACACCTGCGGAAACACACTGACTGGTTGAGCTATCAAAATAATAGCCGGGTTCTGATGAATCCAAACTTTTTGCCGCATGACTGGCAAGTGCTGCACCAACTGCAAAAAGTACAATCGCAACTGGCAGAAACATTCTTTTTAACTTTTTCATGTTTATAGAATTTAAATTTAATGCCTACTCTCTTCATGGTTTTCGGCTTCCCCCATTTGATAATTGAGTGTCACAGCCTGCGCAAAACTGTAACGCACTATTTCATTGCCGGACAAAATGAATAAGTATTTGTCCGTTGCAAATAGCCGGGACATTCTTTCTTCTCCCCTGTTATAGACATAAAAACTACCCAGGTATTCCTGAACACTTGATTTATACATATCGACTACCACTGCTTGTCTCCACTGCTCTCTGGATTCAAATTTTCCCCGAAGCATGGAGATATTAAACAGCAATCTTCCATGAACCACTGATGTTTTATTGACAAGCAATGGCGGCGCATCCATTTTATAACTTCCATTAGAAAGTATGCGCACCTGCACTTTTGCTCTGGATGTTGTATCAATCGTATTCAACTCATGCAGCAGGTTTAATTCCTGGTCCATCACCAGGTACTGATTACGATAAGAATAAATATAGATGAGTTCCTTGCCCGCATCATCCCAAAGCAATTGTCCGTCGGTGTCGAATATCCCATCAACCTGTTTTTTGAGTAAGCTATGATTGAGTTGTATTCTGGGACTATCCTGAAGATTCAGCGTGCCAAGCACCCACGATTTTGTCTGGCTGCTTTGCGCACGAAAGGCAAACCGAACGGAATCAATCACCTGTAGCTGTGAAAAATAACAATCAGCAGCACTGATGGTATAAGCCAGCGAATCGCCCAGTTGTCCCTGATAGATAACCGGAACTGTACCATCAAAAAGGTAGAAATGAGGAGGCTTAACCTGTACCTGGATGAAACGAAATGGGTACTTATCATTATCCAGTTCTATTTTTACGCTCTCCATTCGTCTCAAGGCAGTATCAATACTGGTAAGCACTAAAGGTGCTGTTAGATTTCCCAGATAAATTTTCCCTTCGGCTATGCCGGCAAAATAGTAGGAGTTTACCCCCAGATCAAATGCCTTTTCATCACGGATCGGGTGCAGACCAAACCGGCGAATAAAATTGTTTTCTTTTTTTATGATATGCTCAGATGATAAAAAAAGCCCCACTACAACTCCAACCGCAAGCAATGACGGAAATACCAGTTTTAGAATCACAATTCGTTTTTTAGCAAGCTTCTCTTCTTCTGAAAGTGCAATCGCAAGAAGTGCCAATAACGCAAAGACTATATTAAAAATCAGATGTTGGGTCCAGTTCATTTTCTCAATGAAACCTCCACAGGAACAGGGAATAAAATCACTGTAATTCAAAATCAGGTAGATATAGACGGTAAAGGCAATCATTAGAAAAAAAGAGCCATACAAGCCCGGAAGTCGGAAGTTCTTTTGAACCAACAAGAGAGACAATACCAGTTCTATTCCTATTACAGCCGGGGCAATTATGCCGGCATAGGCACTGAGTAACGGAGACTGGGCTAGCTGCACAGTAAATGTCTCATAGTCCAGCAATTTACTGATTCCTGAATACACAAAAAGCAGAACATACAGATACGAGCTTAAAGGAATAAGAATTGAGAAACGTACTGTCTGGAGCTTTTTCATAGCAGAAAATTTGTTTGTTTTAAAGGTCAGTCTGATGGAGAACATTATCCGAAAAGCAGTTGACTACTTTGTTGCGAATGCATTCTTGCTTTTACGGTAAATAGTAAAGGCCACTTTTGGGCATGAACGCATTTTCAAAGGTACGGGTGTGCCGGGCCAATCCTCTAAACCTAAATTAAGAAGTGGTAGAATCCAGGTTAAGAAAATTCTTAAGGCTACGATAAGTAACCATTGTAAAAACCAGAGTACGAAAAGAGAATTATTGCAATTGATCATCTTATTACATGAAATTAAAACTACCTAACAATCAGGGATGTCCTTTCTCCCGAAGCATTTTACTCAAGGTCTGCGGGGCTATATTCAAATATGATGCGATAATTTCTTTTGATACTTTTAATTCGATACCCGGGTGTGTTGTCAATAAATTCAGGTATCTCTCCCAGGGCGAGTTCATGGCTAATTGCCGGGATCTCTGCGCAAAATAATACACATATTGCAACGAAACACAACGTTCAAAAACACCCGCTTCCGGGAAAGCCTTATAAATTTCCTGAAGCTGACGGTAGGATATGGAAAGTAACAAACTTCCTGACATCACTTCAATATTAACATCTGAGATCTTACGCTGGAAAAAACTCACGGGATCACACACTATACTCTGCTCCTTCCAGAGTATCGAGGTCAGGTCTCTGCCGGAACGATCATCAAAGTAGAAACAACGGGCAAGCCCCTTTTCCACAAAATACATATAATCTGATGTGTGCCCGGCGTTAAGCAACAATGAGCGATACCTGTGTTTGGTTATAGTCAGCCGCTCGTTAATTGCTGCTATAAGTGCATCCACATATGACCGTTCTGTAAGCTTTTTAGGCAAGGGCCTCATTTTAAAAATAACATCATACAAGCTGTGTTTTTCCATAGTTAACGATTAAGGAGTTCGGGTGAAAATAATAAGGTTTGAAGTCTCCACTAAAAGGAGTAATTATAATTTCTAAGACTTCAACGACGTCGCTTAAGTCAGGAGCCTCAAAGTTTAAGAAATGACGCATATTAAAGTTTTTCAAGATCTGATTGGGATATGTCGATAAATACGGAGTGGCTGATGGCTTTCAGGCGAATACCAAACCGGCTTTTATTTCGTCGTTTTACCAGAATTCCTTCATGCCCTTTTAATGGACCTGAAACGATTCGCACATGTTCTCCACTGGAAAATTGATTTTCTACTGTAATCACCTTCCCCATTTCCAGCATTTTCCGTATTCCATCTACCTCCTTTTCTGTTATTGTGGATGGTTTTCCTGCAAACGAGACATAGTTTACAACCTGAGATATTCTTCGAATGGTATATATTTCATGGTGATATGTAAAGACAAATAAATAATTGGGAAATAACGGGTACCAGATCTTTTTTTGTTGTCTGTTTTTCCACAGTTTCGTTTTGGGAATTGCAGGACAGAACACGTCATATCCATGACTAGCGAGTATCTGTGTTGCAATTCTTTCATTGCGTGGGCGAAGGTAAAAAACATGCCAGGCTCTTTTCACAAAACTATACTGTTCTTGATGCAACTGTAATCCTTCACCTTTATTATTACTAATTCTGTTTGCCATTGCTTAGTGTTTTATGGTTAGTTTTATTATATCTCTCTCAGGAACAATCATTACAGGCAAGGAGATAGCGCCTGTTAATCTCGTCTTTTAATGGAGGTTCTTTTGTTTCTTTTTATATGATTTTATTCAAGAGTTTAGATGATCTTTCAGGCTGACTATTTTTCACTTTATCCCAGCCCTGCTTCAACAAATTGACGATTCGCGTAAATCGAGAACCATCAAATTATTTTAAGGTCATTTGCGGTTAAATTGCATGCCAAAGGCAGGTCACTTAGCACAAATAAAGTAGGTAAAAGGTGTATATTTATACCTAACATACGGTATGTAAATATATAGAAAAATTATATAAACAAAAAAATGAGTATCTCCAACAGATGATAATTTATACCATAAAAGATGATTGTTTTGCTGGATTTATCAACCTTTTTGAGTAAGTTTGTTAGTAATAGATCATCAATATCATGACAACTAAAGAACGAATCACTGAAGAAGCTTTTAAATTATTCCTGAATAACAATTATGAAAAAGTTAGTATTTCTGATATAGAGGCAGCGGTTGGTAAAACAAGGGGAGCAATATTCTATTTTTTTAAGAACAAGGAAGAAATATTTAACGAGGTGATAGACACCTACATGATCAAAACGCAGGATCCTTCTGTGAAATTTAAATTCGACAGTAACACTTCACTAGAGCAGTTTATAAAACTATATATCAGCGGAATAAACACAACAATGTCCAGGATGTTATCCATCTCTGTTGTCAATATTTACAAGCAGTATTTTTCCTTATATCTCCAGGCGTCTAAAATCTATCCCAACTTCTCTGAGATTATGACACGCAACTCAATTGAGGAGATCAACCTGTGGGAAAAAGTCATATCAAGGGCAATTGAGAATAAAGAAATAAAGCAAATAGATACCAAACATTATGCAACGCTTTTTCGAAGTTGTTTTCTGGGGCTTGCATTCGACAGATGCCTTTTGTACGGGCTCAATACAGAGGAACTGTTCACACTTTATCAAACCATTTACCAGCAAATAAAATTAAAATCCTAAGTCATTCATAACAATTGCATGTAAATTTTTACTTACTTTTACATACCAACCATTATAATTTATTGTTATGAATAAAAATGTTTACATCTCATCCGTCAGCAAATTTTTGCCCAATTCACCCGTTGAAAACGAAGATATGGAACAATATCTGGGTTTAATCAATGAAAAACCGTCAAGGGTAAGGCGTATAGTATTAAAACAAAACGGAATAAAATCCAGGTACTATGCTTTGGATAAAAAGCAAAAAATTACCCATACCAATGCAGAGCTGGCATTCCGTTCCATACAGAAATTATTCCCGAATGAAAAAATTCCTGAGGATATTGATGTACTGGCATGTGCCACTGGTAATCCTGATCAGTTATTGCCTTCCCATGCATCAATGGTTCACGGGCTAATGAAAAACAGGCCCATGGAACTGTATTCCGCTTCAGGAGTATGCCTTACCTGCCTGCAGGCTTTTAAAACGGCTTATCTGTCTGTTTTGTCCGGGATTTCATCAAAAGCGATTTGTTCTACTTCAGAACTTGCTTCTCCTACCCTGCTGTCGAAAAACTATGAAGAAGAGTATGAGCATTGCTCGCAAGTGGGAAAAGATCCATACATGGCTTTTGAAAAAGATTTTCTGCGCTTTATGCTGAGTGATGGGGCCAGTTCGGTATTACTCTCTGACAAAAAGAGCGATAATGGGATTTCATTCAAAGTTGAATGGGTGGAAATGACTTCGTATGCCAATGAACTCCCTACCTGCATGTTTATGGGAGCTGAACCTCGT
Source organism: Draconibacterium sp. (assembly GCF_041583095.1). Lineage (NCBI taxonomy): Bacteria > Pseudomonadati > Bacteroidota > Bacteroidia > Marinilabiliales > Prolixibacteraceae > Draconibacterium > Draconibacterium sp. Next base: position 43,350 of record NZ_JBFHGM010000003.1, on the reverse strand, counting down.
GAAGATGGCGAACTCACCAGCTGGAAGGAGTTTGAAAGCCGCGAACTTATCAATCGTTCGGTAATGACCGTTAAGCAGGACATCCGCTTGCTTAAACCTAATATAATTCGTTACTGGGTAGACCACCTGGAATATTGTCTGAACAAATATAACCTTGATCCGAAAGAGGTCGACTATGTGATCCCTCATGTTTCCTCTATGTTCTTTTATGGGAAGCTTGCTGAGGGGATCGAAGCAAGAGGTTTGGACCTTGGGACGAACAAGTGGTTCACCAATCTCACTGAAATTGGGAATATCGCCTCTGCTTCCATTTTTGCTGCATTGGATGATCTATGTAAAACAGAAATGCTTAAAGCAGATGATAAGGTTTTGCTACTGGTACCTGAAAGCGGACGCTTTTCATATGGAACGGTTTTATTGACTGTAAAATAGACCATTAACCCGTTTTGCCAAACCTTAATTTATCCATTGTAAAGCTGAATTTAGTCACAACGTATAACTTCTGGATATGTAAATGAGATAGCTATCTGAAATATCAACATTCATTTTGCAAGCTAAAATTTTCTATTGTTGCTTTAAAATCGCAGTTTAAAATAACTGTGCAGTAATGTTGTCAACCATTGCCATTCATCAAAAGACCAGGTTTTCGATAACAATGCAGCTTTACAATACTGATTGAAGCTACGTAAATCAGGGACGCTCTGATAGTGAGCCAGAGGAAGAAATACCGCTTCCTCCTGCTTCGGACGAAGCTGTATAATGTATTTGATTTGTGGAGAACAAAAGCATCTTTCCTTTGGGTTGGGTGCTTTTTACATTTTATAAATCTACTGATTCACTCAGATCGATTTACTACAAATCGTAGAGTTAAATCAGTAGTAGTTAAAATTGTCCATAAACCTTAACAATTCCCACTCTCCTAACGATATTTTACTATTTTTGCCACCAATTAAAGACACGCATGTCTTCTATATAAATTATCAACGAACTTTTATGAAAAAAACAGTATTACTTCTATGCACTTTCTTATTGGTAACGTCAACTGGATTTGCCCAAAAGGGATCGCTCAGCGGTGTGATAAGCGATAAAGCAACAAACGAAAATATACCATTTGCCACCGTTGCTCTTGTTAAAGCAGGTGAGGAAAATGCATATGCAGGAAGTGTTTCAACCGAGAACGGAAATTTTATCATTGAAGATATTCCATACGGGTCTTACAAGCTGTCGGTATCTTTTATCGGCTACAAGTCGCAGGAATTACAGGATATTACCCTTTCATCCAATAACAAGAATGTTGATATGGGAACAATTGCTCTTGAACCTGACCTTATTGGTATTGAGACCGTGGAAGTGGCTGCGGCATCGAGAACATCGACAAACAAAATAGACCGGAAAACCTACCAGGCTTCTGATTTTGAAACCGCAAGAGGAGGTACAGCTATCGACGTGCTGAGTAAGCTTCCCTCGGTATCTGTGAGCAGTGAGAACGAGATTTCGGTGCGCGGATCGTCTGATTTTGTGGTATACCTAAATGGGAAACCTACCAATACCAGTGCTTCTGTACTACTGGGGCAAATACCAAGCGAAAATATTCAGGACATCGACATTATTACAGTGCCTTCCTCAAGGTATAACGCACAGGGAAAGGGTGGTATTATTAACATCACCACCAAGCGTAACACCAACAGCGGCCTTACTGTTGTGGCCACCGGAATGCTGGGAGGAACACCCTGGAAAAATGCAACCGACGTGTTCAGTAATCACGATATAAACAACAACCGGGTAAACGGTGGACTTAGCCTGAATTATAATATGGATAGGCTTAGCCTGCACGGAGCAGTGAATTATACCAACCGGCACAACAAAGGAATTGGCGATATTTACACCTACATATACCAGAATGAGACGCAACCCTATCAAGGCAGCTATTACATTCTCGACGGAATGGGAGCACGCCCCAAGTGGGATGAAAACCTGTATACCAATATTGGAATGGATTATAAGCTGGGTCGCAATTCGCAAATATCGGCCAATTATCTTTATTCAAAACGACATACCGGACGTGCCGCACACTATAAATATGAAACGTTTTTCAGCAATACTACAACCGGTGCTCCCATTGACGGAACGCTGTACGAATTGTATAACCCGAACGAAATCCACAGGAGAGGTGATTTCCAAAATATTGGGGTTGACTATTTTTGGGAGAGTAACAACAACTCAGCCTTAAATATCTCGTTCCTATACGAAGACTCGAACCTGGAGCAAACCATCGATAATAAAGAGTTTGCATATACAGGTGATCAGCAATATTACGACTATAATTCCAACAACGATGGTAATCCGGTATTTCACTCGTATCAGCGCGACGAAACGCCGTTGGATGCTTATCGTTTTGAAATGAATTATCAGAAAGATTTTGATAACGGAAATTCGCTTAATCTGGGGGTTGTATCAGAGTTGGTACGCTTGGATGGTATTTATGAATACGATACGGTAAATATAAGCACGAATGATTTTGCAGGCTATGACTACTTCAATAATACCATTGATTTAAACCGCGATATTTATGCTGCTTTTATTGAATATTCAGGAACCGCAAATAAGTTGCAATATATTTGGGGCGTGCGTTTTGAATATCTCGATCAGCAAATGAATGTAAGCAGCACCAGGTACTTTGAAGAGGTTTACGATGTGTTTGGCGAAATTGGACGTGATTTTAACGAAACTGAATTCAAACAAAACCAATTTGATATTTTTCCAACGCTTCATTTAAGGTATCAGGCCACCGATGCTGATGTAATTTCGCTGGCGGCAAGTCACCGTGTTAACCGTCCGCCGGCAAAAGACATGGCTCCTTTCTTATATCGTCGACACCAGGAGATTTTCGAAATGGGTGACCCACTGTTGGAACCTGAATACAGCTGGAATGCCGACCTGAACTATAATCGTTTACTGGGCAAACACAGCCTGTCGCTTACCGGTTTTGTACGTTCAACCACAGATGCCATATACCGGGTTAACCGTTTGGATTATAACCTTGCCAATAAAGGAGGTGTTTTACTTCGTAGTTTTACCAATGCAGGAACACAGTTGGCCACAGGTGGTGAACTAGGATTAAATCTTGATATTTCGAGCAAAGTGAAACTATTCCTTGGTGGCTCACTTTACCAGTTTTCGGTAGAATCGAATGAAACACTTTTTGGCGACCAAAGCAGTAGCAACAGTGTAAACTGGGATGCAAAATCGAACCTGAGCTGGACGATTCTTGCGCCGTTGAAATTTACCATCGATTATTCCTATAAATCGGGGACGGTTACTCCACAGGGCGAAGATCTGAAGTTTCAGATGATGAACGCTTCACTGAATTTTACTCCAGCAAAACTGCAAGGTTGGAATTTCTATGCCAAAATGCTCGATATTATTGGCACCAACCAGGCAGGCGGATATACCGGTGCTACGGCCAATGGCATGGATGTATTTCAACGCGACTGGGTGTACGATTATGAAGGACAGATTGTGGAAATCGGGGCGTCATTCACCTTTAATCAACGAAAAGATCAAACGAAACAACGGTTGATTGGGGATAAGTATTTCTAAAGCAGAATTAGTTCTTCCGATGTGAAAAGATATCGGATAAAATCTGATTTAAAATTCACCTAGCTGTTTTACTTTTCGATTTTCGACAACTACTTTATCTAATTCAAACCCTGATTTCAGGTATGTGGGCAAAGCATTGGGATGGTCCAATTCACAAGTATTGAGTTGTATCCATTTCGAACCTTTATGCCATGCTTCATTAATGACAGTCTGCATAAATGATTTGCCATATCCCTTTCCAATATAATCTGGGAATAATCCAAAGTAAAGAATTTCTGTATATTCACTTTCCCTGACAAATTCGGCAAATCCAGCAAATTTTTGAAACACAGAGTAAATAAAAAGTTCAGTTTTGGGTGAATTAATCTCGTCATAGAGCTTGCTTTTTTCCAATAATAGTCGATCAAGCCAATTATATGCTTCTCCAACAGTGCGGTAGAAATATAAGTAATCTTCGGTTGAAATAGGGGTTGCTAATCTTTGAAATGTAAAATCAGGCGCATCAGATCTGTCAAACTCAACCTCTGGCTTCATACTCATCTTTAGATAATAAATTTTAACAGGAACTTCTAATATCTGTTCTTCCATGCCTGACAGAGTTTATTTATAACAAAAAAATAGCATCTAACTTGCCAAAAACTATTTTGCATCAGACTTTATAGTATAAACTGTGGTAATAGTTCACTTTCACTGAATGGATTTAATATATTCACCTACAGCCGAATGTCCGTTTGAACTGGCAAAATCCAATGAAGATTCTCCGTCGACATCCACCATATTAAGATCGGCACCATAGCTAACAAGTGTTTTTAAAACTTCGAGCTGCCCTTCTGCTGCAGCCATCATAGCAGCAGTCCAATTCTCTTCTTTTTCTATCAAATTAGGCTTTGCTCCAGCCTCTAATAAGGTTATAACGGTATTTACAAACGGGCCGGTAGAAGCATACATTAATGCTGTCCGATCAATCTCATCTATTGAATTTACATTCGCTCCCTTATTAATCAGAAGTTTTACAATCTCGTTATTTCCGTTATATGCAGCTAACATTAAAGCTGTTCTTATATTTTCATCAACGGAATTAGGATCAAAACCCTCGTTGAGTGCATCTTGTACAATTTGTATATTTCCTTCAAGTGAGGCCTGAAAAATTAATGATGTGTCAAAATCTGTTTTTTCATTTTCAGATGACGTGGATTCATTATTTGATTCACCCTTTTTTGATTCATTTCCAGCCTTAGTTCCACACGACAAAATAGAAATACTGAGAATCATGATTGTTGCTACCAATCTAAGTTTATTCATTTTTTAATTGATTTTGTTTTTTAACAATGATGTTTTAACCACTTTTTTCGAGCTAAACATTTCCTTTACTGGCATACCAGCGTCTGTCCTGAGTTAAGCCTAAAATCCGCAGAAAGAAAATGCAAATGCTCATCAATCAACCATGCGATTTATTCACATAGAGCAATGCATAGATAAAGAAAATTATTTCAGTTCCAAAGCTTCCACATCGGAATTGATTTCTCCAACAACAGATTTATATTGCTCGATCATTATTTCAAGTTGATTGGGATTTGTTTTTGCAAGATTTTGTTGCTGGCTAAGGTCGCGACTCAAATCATAAAGCTGAAATTCTTCCGAGTTTCCTAATTCGATATTTACCTGACTTGAAACTGCCGGTCCTTTGTAGGGCGGAATCATCAACCAATTATCATTTCGCAGTGCTGTGCGGGAAGATGCCTCCAATACAAGTTCATCTCTTCCTTTATCCGACTTTCCCAAAAGAACAGACAACAATTCCTTGCTGTCAGTATCTTTTACATCTGCCCCGGTTAGTTCTGCCAATGATGCCAGTATATCAAGCTGACAAATCAAAGCATTCGATTTTTTAGGTTCAATCTTTCCCTTCCAATAAGTGATGAACGGGACACGTGTACCAGCTTCAAATAAACTGTATTTACCACCTCGTAACCCTCCATTTTGATCATGATCGCCAATTCGCTCTACAGCATCATCAAAATAGCCGTCGTTAAGTACCGGCCCGTTATCGCTTGAGAAAATAATCAGCGTATTTTCGAGAATCCCCTCTTCTTCAAGTGTTCTCATAAACTCGCCAACACACCAGTCAGCCTCCACAATCACATCGCCACGCGGTCCAAGGTCGGTACTGCCAACAAATCGAGGATGTGGTGTACGCGGAACATGAGGTTGCTGCAAGGCATAATACAAAAAGAAGGGCTCGTTTTTATGCTGCTTTACGTAGTTCTGTGCTTTAACAAGAAAATGGTCGGCCATATCCACATCGCTCCATTTAGCTTTCTCACCACCCTTCATAAAGCCGATTCGCGGAATGCCATTAACGATTGAATTGTTATGCCCGTGGTGCCATTTCATGGTCAGCAATTCAGGATTGTCCTTACCGGTTGGCTCGCCTTCAAGATTCTTACTGTAGTCCACTTCTATCGGATCGTCTGGATCGAGGCCTTCCACCAAGCCATCTTTAAGATAAACTGTTGGTACGCGGTCTTGTGTGGCTGCCATAATATACGAGTAGTCGAAACCCACTTCATTTGGCCCTGGCGAAACATGTTCGTTCCAGTTTACATAACCGCTACCTAAGCCAAGGTGCCATTTTCCAACCACTCCGGTATAATACCCCTGCTCTTTTAACATTTTAGGAATGGTTACCTGTGCGGTATCAATAATCAGCGGTGCAGTGCCCGGCAAAATTTTGGCATCCATATTTCGCCACGGATAAACTCCGGTTAACAGGGCATAACGACTCGGTGTACAAGTTGCCGATGATGCATGTCCATCAGTAAACATTACGCCTTCGTTTGCCAAACGATCAATGTTTGGTGTTTGAATTTCTGTAGCACCATAGGCACTTACATCTCCATAACCCAGATCATCGAGATAAATAACAACAATATTTGGTTTAGATGCCGAGTCTTCTTGTGTTTGCTTATTTTGTGATTTCTGATTGCATCCTATAAACACTGAAACAATCAATGCTAAAAGTAAAATATTTTTAATTTTCATATGACTAAGATTATATAATATGCAATGTATGGAACACCTATTTGTAACAAATATCTTCCCAAATGTGAATATTTTACATATTCGTTTCCTTTTAGAGCTCCAATTAGCTATGTAAAAGTTTCATCTTTATTGATTTTTACAAAACAAAACTAATCCGAAGAATTAATACCCATTAGCAATTTTGTTCAACATATTGGTAAATAGGTTCATATTAGGTTAATTGCAATTCCCTACATTCTGCTGAATAAACTCTGTCGGCGTCATTCCAAACTGAGCTTTAAAAGATTTTGTGAAATACGAATTGCTGTTAATTCCTACCCGATACAGTACTTCGGAAATAGAAACATCTTCGGAAATGAGAATTTTTGCCGCTTTTTTTAGTCGCAATCCACGAATAAATTCGCCCATTGATTGCCCGGTTAATGAACGTATTTTCTTATACAAATTGGTACGTCCGATGCTCATTTCCCTGCAAATATGGTTGATGGAAAAATCGTTATTATCAATATTCTCATCTACCAGTTCCATAAAATGTTCCAGAAACTCTTTGTCTTTTTGGGTGCGTGCCAGTTCGCGACTTTCTGCAAAAACATTGGAGGCATATTTATCTTTCAGTTTCTGATGAGAGTCAAGTAATTGCCTAATTTTTAAATCCATCAGTTTCAGATTAAACGGTTTGGGAAAATACAAATCGGCACCAGCTTCGGTTCCGGCAATCTGGTCTTCAATCGATGATTTTGCAGTTAACAAAGCAATAGGAATGTGACTGGTTTGAATATCTTCTCGCAAAGTTTTAACCAACTCCAAACCATCCATTTCGGGCATCATAATATCACTCACCACCAGGTTGATCGTTTTATTTTCCATTTTTGCCAAAGCATCTTTTCCGTTCTCCGCTTCAATAACTTTAAAGTCATGGGCAAAATGTTCGTGTAATACATCCCGCAGTTCTTTGTTATCTTCAACCAAAAGTAATATGGGCATGGCATTTAATTCATCCAGAACGTGATTCGGCAAATCCGGGGTATTTTCAACATTATGAATTGCCACTTCTTCCAGTTCTATTTGCATAGCATCGGACATTTCCAATAATTTTTCTTCCGCTTGTAAATGATCATCACCAATAGGTAAACCCACCAAAAATTCGGTTCCCACATTTCTCTGGCTACTTACAATAACATGACCATGATGTAGCAGAACCAGGTTTTTCAACAAGGCCAACCCAATTCCCGTGCCAAGGTGTTTGGTTTTCGAAGTATTCATGTGGTAGAAGCGGTCGAAAATCTGACCAATAGACTTTTTAGAAATTCCAATGCCTGTATCAATTACCTGAATATAAATATAATTGTTGTTTGCATGGGCTTCACCAACTTCAATACTATGGTCATAAAACACCTGTAATCCTTTTCGTTCCTTCTGAAAAACGTTCATTTTTACCGAACCGCCTTCTTCAGTGTAATTAATAGCATTTGCAAGCAGATTGTACAAAATTGTCGACATTTTTTCGGGTTCGAACCAAACTTCAGGAACAACCTCGCACGAATACGAATAATCAATTGAACTGTTCTGGCAAAGCGGCACAAATTGCTGATACACTTTTTCAGCAAATTCTTTTATATCACCTTTTCCTGCATGTAGTTCCAATCGTCCCACTTCTGCCTTTCGGAAATCCATAAGTTCGCTAACCAATTTTAATAAACGATTGGCATTTTCCGATATCAAATTCAACATTTTATTTTGTTCGTCAACTTGCAGCTTCCCCATTTTCAGTTTCTCAATTGGAGTCTGAATTAGGGTTAGAGGTGTTTTAAACTCATGCGATATATTCATAAAAAACTGTAGTTTCATTTGGTGTAACTCCTCCTTTTTCTGTTCTTCGGATTCAACCAATTTTAACTCGTTTCGTAATTTCATCCAACGGTTGGTATAATAGAATACGCCTCCCGACATGCTTACAAACAACACAAAATATGCGATGTATGCCCAACCGCTAAACCACCACGGCGGACTAATATGTATTTCCAATTCAATTGGATTTTCGCTCCACAAACCATCACCGTTGGTGGCGTCGACCTTAAAAATGTAGTTACCATATTTAAGGTTCGAATAATTAGCCACCGGATATTGCCCTGAAATAAAATTCCAATCGGAATCATAATCTACCAGCTGGTATTTATAATGACACTTTTCAGGATTGGCGTAGTGCAATGAAGCAAACGATAACGAAAACTCATTTTCTTTATAATTTAATTCTAATTCCTTTTTGTATGCTAAACCTGATTCCAATAAAATTCGCCCGTTCACTTCTTGCCCCGGTAAAATTTCAGTATTACGAATACGCAAGCCATTTAAAATAATGGTAGGTTTTATTTCATTACGCTTAATATCGCGAGGATCAAAATGGTTCATTCCTTTTATGCCTCCAAAGAACAAAATCCCATCATCATTTTTGTAAGCTGAGCCAATTTTAAAACCATTGCTTTGCAGCCCGTCATTTACATCAAAATTCCAAAACTCATAATTTTTAGGATTAAACATCGACAGGCCTTTCGAACCAATCCAGATGTTACCGTCATCATCGGTTAGTAACGATTCAATATCATTTGCGGGAGCCCCTTCTTCAACAGAAAAAGAACTGGCCTTATAATTACCGTTATGGTTTTCGTCCCAGCCATCAAGCATTACAAAACGATTTAGACCACCTCCGAGTGTTCCTACCCAATATACAGTATCGCTTTCTTTCTGGATTGGCCAAATGTACTCGCTGCTCAAAGATAAATCGGTTTCGTTACTGCGGTAGTAAATGATGTTATTCACCCATCCATAATTTCCGAGCAACAACCGGTTCAATCCTTTTTTAGTGCCAGCAAGCACCTCATTTTTAGTCTTATCAACAAACACATAGTTTACCTGATTTGAACTTAAGAACAAACGATTTGTTTTGTTTTCATTAATCTCTGAAATCTTAATAGGTGTATTATTCTCTATTCTAAACTGAAACAAACCTCCACGCCAGGTACCTACCCAGAGATTATTATAATTATCAAAATCCATAGAATAGGCAGGATTCGATTGCCCGAAAATTCCGGGATAATTATAAATACTGTTTGTTGCCAAATCTATAATATCAAGCCCTTCGGTAGTTCCAATGTATACTTTATTTTTGTGATATTTTAACGATCTTACCCGTGTACTGGTAAGCGATTCGTTTTGTACGTTTCCAATTTTAAAGGGCACACATCTTCCTGTTTTAGGATTGTAAAAATCAATACCCTCATTTTGTCCGGCCACCCACACCCGGCCCAAATTATCCTGGGTAATTGCCCTCACAAAGGGGTCGGTAAGTGAATATCCCTCGCGGCTAGGGTCTTTCACCAGTAGACTAAATTGCTTTTGTTCTAAATCGAGGAATGACACTCCACCAGCCCAAGTTGAAGCCCACAAACAGTTGGAGTGGTCGAGCAATAATTTCGATATATTATTTGAAGAAATGGAAAATGGGTTATACTGCGAATGATTAAATATTTGCGACTGGGGACTTTGGCTTAAAGGTTCGTTAATAAAGAGCAAACCTGCGCTGGTTCCACACCAAAAATTATTCTCCCCATCGACCAAAAAATCATTCAAACTTCTGACCTCATGCTCCCATTCCGTGCCTATGAAAGCTTCATCAAGAGAGATGGTTTTTAACAAACTTCGTAAACGGTAATTGTTGTTTTCGAGTGAAAATACTTGTAAATAATTAGGCGTTACAAACCATAATTGGTTGTTATGAAACCGAAGATGATTTATTCTTGCCTGCACAAATCCTAAAGTCTGTTTGTTATTATTTGTAAATTCAAGAAATTCGATAGTATCATTTTTCGATAACAAAGTAGCTACCCCTGCACTGGTTCCTACCCATAATACATCTTTTTGGTTTGTTTCTAATGAAACTATCTCACAGGTTTTGAATGCCTCGGGAACGTTTGTCAGGTCCGATATCTTCTGAATATCCAGCTCTTGCTTGCCCTCATTTAAACGAGCTCGGTACAGATTCCCCTGGCTAACCAACCATACATCGTTTTGTAAACCAATAATTTTTGAAACCTGTTGAGGAGAGGCATTAAAATTCAGCCCTGAGTAACTCAAAGGAATGTGTTTTTCTTTTTCTAAGTCGAAGAGGTGTAAACCTCCTTCGCTTGCCACCCAAAGTATTTTCTCTTGAGCATACAAATCCAGGATGCGATTATTGTAAACCTGGTTATTTTTAGATGTTGTATTAAAAAACAACTTCGTTTGTTGGCCATCAAATTGTTGTATTCCGGCGTTTGTGCCAATCCAAATTAAAGCCTTTGCATCTTCTGTTATGGCGGTTGCATCGGTATGCACGAGGCCTCGGTTAACGTCTAAATGACGAAACCGTTTATTGTTTTGTGCAGTGCATAATACTTGGGTTAACAACATAATTACACTAAAAATAATCCACCGCTTCATACTCTTCCTCCTATTAATTCTGTAAAAATATCTTTATCAAATATATAAAATGCATCACTGCATAATTCTTAATTAAGGAATTTTACCCAAATTCTCGTTTAAGAGCTAGCTTCTTCTCCCCGCTAATTCTTTCGAGAATTCCTTTGGGATATATTTTCTTAAACGTTCTTTTACTTTTTTTAATTCTGGCTCTCCTTCAATATTATTGAGTTCATAGGGATCATACAGATGGTCATATAACTCCTCACTACCATCCGAATAACGAATATATCTGTAACGTTTGTCTCTTACTGATGAAAAACCTTCGCCAAAAGTTGTAAGAGCGGGCTGCCAATCGAGTTCCACATCGTCCAACAAACGTTTCAAGCTGTTACCGTCTGTTTTATTTTTTTGATCTAAACCACACAGCTCTGTTAATGTTGGATACAAATCAACCGAGCTAACCGGGGCATAACAATATTTACCATTTCCTCTTGCTTTTGGGACACGAACTGCCATTGGTGTTCTTGCTGCCTGTTCCCAAAGCGTATTCTTTTCCCAATGGTTTTTCTCGCCACAATGATATCCATTGTCCGACCAAAATACAACAATAGTATTTTCAGCATATTTACTTTTATCCAGAGCTTCGATAACCCGGCCAATACTCCAGTCGGCAAAAGACGTACAGGCATAGTAAGCCCGAATCAGTTCTTTCCATTCCTGAGTATTTCCGGGATTAAAACGTCCGAACGGATCCAGCAATTCTTTGGCAATTTCCGGAATATCTGAAAGGTCGTTCTCATTGTACCCTATAGGAAGTTCAACATCGTCAATGTTGTACATGTCATAAAATCGTTGGGGACAGGTAAAAGGTGTATGAGGTCGCCACAAACCTAAAGCCAGAAAAAATGGTTTTTCATGATTTTGGTTTAGAAAATCAACGGCGGCATCCGCATTTTTTACATCCGGAAAAATGGAATCAGGAAATGATTGTATTCCCCAAAATTTACCTTTTATCTGATGCTCTTCATCCGGAAAAGGGCCAAAACCTCCGCCATAAAGAGGCCTGTTATCAAAGTTATTCTCAATGCGGCCCGGGGCAAGTTTAGCATGATACAGCTTTCCTCGGCCGAAAGTTTCGTAGCCATTACGTTTAAACATTTCAGGAAGCGTTTCCTGGTTAATTAACTTTTTTGATTTGTTCCAGGGATCGCAACCGTTGAAATACGCGCCGGTATTGTGTGGGAATAATCCACTAAAAACAGCAGCGCGCGAAGGAGTACATACCGGTGATCCACAATTGGCATTTTCGAAAACAACTGCAGTTTCCTTAAATTTATCAAGATACGGCATCTTAATTTGAGGAACAGTTCCGTAAAAACCATAGTCGTTCATGTCGTCAACGATCAGAAATAATACGTTTGGTTTTTGTTGGGCTGATGCCACAGCCACAAAGAGTGTTAATACTATAAATATCAGTTGTCTCATTTGTTTTTACCCTTTATTGTTAATCCGCTATTCAATTCTTCAACCTCATAAATCACTGCTTTTGACGGACTGGTATTGGGATAATGGCATGTCAACATCAACTTTCCATCGAATGTTTTGAACAGCATACCATGTCCGTGTCCACCGGTTAAAAGCGGTTTTTCAGGATGAAACCAGGGCCCTGCCAATTTTCCGGATTCAGCAATTGCATAGGAAAGGGAATACCCTTTTTCGCCAAAACTGGAGGTAAGACAGATTATTTTTCCTGAAGGAAGCCGGTAAATAAAAGGACCATCAGATACAAAACCGGGGATCGATTGGCCTTTATATTTCTTCCCCAGTAAATCCATACGTTTTACCCAGGTTGCGTTGTTGGCTTTAAAAATTGTTTGTGGCTTACCTGCAAATCCGGATAAATCATTTTTAAGTTCAACCATTTCAAATGTTCCGTTGTTGATTTGAACCCATTCATGACAAAAAACCATAAATGGATTTCCATTCTCAAGCCAGAGGGTTCCATCCAGTGCCGACCATATTTTGGGAGTGGTTGGTTTTTCCAGATTAAGAGGTTGAAAAGATCCCATGGGACTATCGGCTACAAGTATTTGTGTTCCCCGTAGCATTACGGGAATTCCATCCGACCTTATTTCAATTGTATCTTCTGGATTGGTAAATGTGGCAAATAGATAATATTTTTCTTTGTATCTATGCACTTCGGGAGCCCAAATACCGTGAACGGGATCGGCCCAGAAACCTTCAGGATTCTCAAAAACAATTAATGGCCCTTCCCAGATATTCAAATCACTGCTCTTGTATACACAAACTCCTTGCCTACTATCAGCCCCGCGCAATACACCTCTAGTAGCACTATACAGATAATAAGTCCCTAATTCTTCCACTGGAAGAATATAAGGATCGCGAATGGGTATATCGCTCAGTTTCCACTCACTGACTTGCTGGCTCCACAAAATCTGGCTGAAGCACAAAAAAACTATTACAAGAATTCCTTTCATGATTTAATAACCGATCTTAGTGTTTTTGATGATAAAGTTAAAATCCTCATCAAAATCAACTTCAATAATACCAAGTTGTTGATGAACCGGACAGTACGAATCGCTGCCGAAAACCGTACAATACAACCTATTGTCAGTTCCCTGAAATAATGTGGCATGTCCTGCATGTCCTGCTGCAAACCGACGTTCAGAATAAGGTCCTTCGACATTATCGGAAATGGCGTACATTAAATCGTAAGTGCCATTATGATCACCGCTGTGGTCGGAAGCAGTGAGAATGTATTTCCCTTTATATTTAATAAGACAACAGCCTTCGTATCCCATTTTTTCCCAACTTCCGGCTAATATGGTTATCGGTTCTTCGGCAAATCCACTCATATCCTTTTTCATTTTTACCATTTGTCCGCCTCCCCATAAATAATAGACTTCACCATCTTCATCCTGAAATAGAAATCCGTCGATGCCATCACTTATAGGGCCTCCAACGGGATCGATAAAAGGTCCTTCAGGCAGGCCGGTTGAACTTTTTATCAAGGAAGTTACACGAGGTGTTAAACTGTGGCTGAAACAGATCCAGTAAGTTCCGTTGATGTAGGAAATTTCCGGAGCCCATAACATTTCTTTTCGATTCGGTTCGTCGCGTTTACGATTGGTTTGCCAGGTCGCATTTTTATCCCAGTTCCAGATATACCCCAAGGCGTCCCAGTTTTCCAGATCGGTGGAACGCCACATTTTCAATCCTCCATGTGGAGGCTGAGAAGGTTCACCTAAGGTGGAAACTAAATAATAGGCACCGTCATGACCAACACAAATGCTTGGATCGCGCATAAAAATATCTTTCACCGATTTTACCGGGTGCATACTGCCAATTACTCCTTTTTCCAAAATAACTTTCGGCGAAGGTTTCAAATGGTATCTTGTTCCTTCCACCAGGGGAATCAATCCTGTTGCCCCTGTGAACATAGCATAAGAATCATCGACGTTACCGGCAAAGGTGCTCCACCAGTTCCCTTCTCTGTCTTTAAAAATAGTAGAGTGTGCAGCATGTGGCACGACAAACTCACGACGGTGGTATGGGCCATAGATATCTCCGTCAGAAACAGATAGGAACTGATCATCGCACCAGGTTCCCATTCGATGTTGCAGATCGCTGGCTACCAAACAGTATTTACCATTCAGCTTTATTATATGCGCACCGGCTGTTCCAACTTTATCCAATACAGGATATTCGCCCCAACCTTTTGAAGGAAAGATTTCAGGAATAATAGCTTTCGGACTTTCATCCAGTGCTTTCAAATCATCAGATAAACGTGCAATATACCCCCCGTTCCAGGTGAGATAAACATTTCCATCTTCATCTTCAAAAAGCGAAGGATCATAGCCCCAGGGTAATAATTTCGACCAATCTTCGTATGGCCCTTCTGCATCGCCTGTTTTGCTTTTTAAAATACCAATGGATTGATAAACTGTTGAATAAACCAGGTAATATTCTCCTTTTACAAAATGTAGTTCTGCACCACGACATCCTGACCTGCGTTTTGAGTGATTCGTTCCATAAACCGGCTCTCCCCTTTTCTGCCAGGTAATTTCAGAAACATCAAAAACTTTTCCCAAATCCTGCCAATTATTTAAATCTTTCGATCTCCAGAGGTAAATACCATCGTTTTGAAAATTGTTTTTAGGGTCGCCAACGGTTCCGGTTAAATAATACCAACCATTTGGAGCCACACAAACATGTGGATGCGTTAAACCTTCAACTAAAGGTAAAATTGGTTTTGCATCGTAATCGGGATGCACTAAAAACTGGGCAGTAGACGTACAAGTTACCCCCAAACCAAGGATGAAAATAAAGAGCAGTTTTTGCTTCATAGTTTTTAGTTCGAATAGTTATTTATTTAGAAGCAAAACTATGGTATTTGCTGATTTTGTACTTTTCTGTGGGTACGCAAGTTTAACACACCTGTACAGGGCAGCAAAAAAAAGAGGAGCAGTTATTAAACTACCCCTCAACCATTTACTACTTAAAACTATACCATTAATGCCTACGCAGAAGTATTACCCAGTCTTTATTTTCATCTGAAGGAGCACCCGCTAATTCGTGTTTGCTTCCGGCCGTAATTTTTTTGATTTTACCATATTGAAGTGGCCCTCCGTTCCGGGGATTAAACCATTGCAGCGTAAACTCGCCACTTATGTTTTCAAGGTTTAATGTTCCCTTTCCATTCCGAAGAAAAACAATGTACAATTCGCCCTCGCTGGCCAGGCAGTAATCTCCCCCGGCAACCAGTTCGTCGTGGTTTTTGGTTGTTTCAACCGGTATGTTATTTCCCTCGAAGAAATCGCGAAGGTATTTGCACTGATTCCAGAATAAATCGCGGGAACGGTAATCCTGACATGTTAAGTCGGAATGGGCATGTTTGTAACCAAAGTACCATTCGGTTCCCCATCCTCCGGCCATAAAAGTGCCCCACAATCCGTTAATGCGTGCATTGTCGTGGCTTGGGTCTTCAGCATCAGGCACCAACGAATGTTGTGCATCTCCGGGCTCGTCGCAGGCAACCGCCCACTGTTTTCCGGCCTTTTCCGACTCGTTTAACCAATGCAGCACCTGGGCGTGCACACGGCTAAAATCGGCCTTGTTGGTTTGTAAGGAAATTCCTGAATAATAACTTTCGCTGCCTAAAATATCGTAAAACGGAACACCGTTATGAATAACCACATGATGATGATAAGGATCGTGCTCGTAAAAATATTCTGCAGCCGCCAGGCGCTGCGCAGTTTCCATTGGTGGCGTTGGAGGATTTGCCCAGTCGCCAATTTCCTCACCGATGTTCCAGTTAAGTGCCAAATGATGCCCAAAACGTGCCATTAGCTCTCGGTAGTATAATTTGGTATTGGCGCCAATTGCCCCATTGTCCAACAGTCCCTGGTTTTCAAACTCAAGCGTTTTGAAATGCAAAAACATACCCAGTTTATCAGCATGTTCAAAAACCAGTTCCCACTGGTCGAGCTTCGAGCAATCAAAACGGTCGTAGGTATCATATTCAACATAAGGATATACATTTTGATCGTCGCCTGCAATGTTGTTGGTTAAAAACGAAAATACATTTAATCCTTTTGATGCCAGGTAATTTACCGCCCCAACTATTGCTTTTCCTTTGTTGCCTTGCCAAACGGGATCGCCCTCTTTCCAATCTTTTTCGTGCGCGTCCCACGTTTTCATGAGGTTATCTTTATGGCCATCGCTTGCAGCATCGCCATCAAAATCAACATAAGCCAGAAAGTTTTCCGGGGCATCAGGCCCCACTTTAAACATTGGTTTGCCTGTTTCTGCATATTTCAGGTAGCGGGTTCCGTCATACTGCAACCTGCCATTTGCACGGTTATCGTTCCCGGTTTTATCCGACTCTGCAATGGTGAACTCTCCTTCCGAAGTATCCATAAATCCACCGCTTTGGCCTTTGTCCTTTTTGTAGGCAATAGCGGCAAAGTTTCCTTTTCTGAAATCAACTTTATAGCTCCATTTTCCGGTTTTGGGAGGTGCAAAATGCACCCGCCATTTGTTACCTGCTTTTGCCGAAGTTTCAGCAGCATTACCGTCGGCGGCAAAATACCCCGGCACCTTGTATTCATCTCCTGATTCGGCATGTGTAAAAAGCACATTAAACCGATAGTTCACAAAAGGATTAAATTGGGCATCCTCCGCCGTTTGAGGGCCATCAAAAGTAAGCGTTACTTTGTGCCATTTTTTCAACTCGCCTGTAATTTCAGGAGTTACATTGGGCAGTTTACTATTTTTGTTTGCCATAGGCCCGGCATTGCCAATTGATCCGGCATCGCCAATGGCAACCATTGCAGCCGCGCCCTGACCTACCGGAGCAAAAGCCACACCACTCCAACGGCCACGACTAAATTCCTGGCCATCGTTACTGCCAACTTCTGCAACAACGGTTATTTTATCTTCTTTTTTTAAGGCTATATTTCCAAACAGGCCCATGTACCGTGCTCCTTCTTCAAACGAGTTTTTACTTGGCGGAGCAGTAAAATTTCCTACTTCTTTATCGTTAACAAGAATGGTATAGGTAGAGTTACCATCGTTCTCGCCCACGGCTAAAAACAATATGTCTCTATTTCCTTCGGGGCCGTTGTACCTTATAGTTGACGATGCTTTCTTGTGTTCTTCGGGATTTACAGCCAGCCATTGTCCGTTTTTGTCGGAATAAAAATCAGTTCCTTCAAGTGGAAATGCTGATGCACGAATAAGTTTTACTCCTTTAACAGCTGTTTCAACCGCGTATAAAAATGATTTTTTTGAAACCGGGTTTTCGCTTACCTCCGGATAGGGTTCCGGTAGTTTTCCGGCAGCAATTTTAACAGATGGGCCAATACCCTGAGGGATGTATTCTTTTTCATTGGTAAGCAAGAAGCGATCAAATTCAAAACCATCCTCACGCATGCTAAACATTATTTCGTGCTCACCAGCTTCGTCAATATCAAGGTAAATTTTGTAGGCCTCGCCGCAATGATTTTTTTCAGTTCGTTGTTTACTTTCCCAACGCCAGTTGTTTTTCCCCTCGCACCATTGCATCCTTTGGCCTGTTTCGGGCCATGTGCCGTTTATTCCTACATGAATCCCATTGTCTTCGCTACCCGAGCTATAGGCACGCACCCACACGTAATAACGCCCGGGGTTATTAATTTTTACTTTATAATGCAAAATTGCCATTTCGCCGGCTGTGTTACTAAAATTCTCGCCGGCAGTTAATTTATCGCCGTGGGTAACACGGGTATCGGGCAAAATCTCAACATAGGCATTATTACCTGCATCTTTACAGTGCGAAGCATCCTCGTCGCGGCCAACTTTTGCCTGTTCGTTTTTCGAGGTCCGGTACCATTGTCTGACATCATTTTTTGATTGCTTAAAATAATATTCAGCTTCAACGGCCATCATGCCCTTTTCTTCTTCAAAAACAACATTGTTTTCTACAATTGGATTTGTGAAATTTTGAGCTTTTGCCGGAAAAGCTTGCCAACAAATAAATGTCAGCAGGAGTGCTAATTTAACTTTCATTTGTTTTTGTTTAGTGTATTTATTTAGCCGTGTTAGCTAATTTTTATCAAGCTACTTTTGCAAATAAAGCAGCCAATCCTGTACTGATGGGCATTGGAGCTTAATTTCTTCGTTTGCTGTACTTTCGGTTATTGGCATGCTTGTTCCATTCCTTGGATTAAACCAGGTGGCGGTGTAGCCAACATCAGGCAAAGTAATGTCAATATCCTCTCCGGTTTTACTGTAAACAAGGTACACCTGGCCGGTTTTTGCAAACACATAATCATTTTTGGTTGTGGTAAGCTCGTTGGCATTTACCATGGTTTCAACCGGAATTTCGTTTTCGTTAAAGAAATCGAGCGCAATTTTACACTGGTCCCAAAACAGGTCGCGCGAACGCCACGATTCGCAGGTAAGATCGGAGTGCGGGTGTTTGTATCCGAAATACCATTCGTTGCCACAACCGCCTGCCATAAAAGTTCCCCACACCCCGTTAATTCGGGCGTCGTTATGTTCAGGGTCTTCTTCGTCGGTAATTAAGGCATGCGAGGCATCGCCGGGCTCGTCAACTGCAACGACCCACTTTTTACCTGTTTCGGCCGATGCTTCCACCCATTTATTAACGGCACTGTGTACCAGTGAAAAGTCGACTTTATTGGTTTGAACCGACAAGCCGGTAAGCGCTGAATTTTCACCAATTAGTGGCGCATAATATTTGTCGTGTTGATCGGGATAAGTATGCAAAACAATCAGACTTTTGTACGGATCATTGGCTTCAAAATAGCTGGCCATATCCTTCACCTGTTCAACGGTTTGTGTCATTTCTTCACCCAGGTTCCAATTTAAAGCCAGGTGATGACTGTATCTTGCAATTAATTCGCGGTAGTACAATTTTCGCTCAGGGCCAACATCTCCACCATCCATTTTCTGGTCGTTTTCGTTTTCCTGTGTTTTAAAGTGCAAAAACATTCCTTTCATTTCGCCATAGGCAAAAATTTGTTCCCACTGGTCCATTTTCGACACATCAAAACGATCGTGGATGGTAAGTTCTTCCCACTGTTTCGGATTCTTTTTAACGTTGGCAGCCTTCTCGTATTCTTCGTTGCTTACTTTCAGCAAATAAGGGTAAACATTGCGGTCGTCGCCATCGGTATTAAAAGTTAAAAACGAAAATGCGTTCATTCCTTTTCCTGCCAGATAATTTATGGCACCCAAAATATTTTTTCCTTTTTGTTTTTCGGGTCCCCATAAAAATGCATCGGCATCGGTGTCGTAGTCAACGCCGTGCGCTTCCCATTTCTTCAATCGATCGCCAACATTGGGAGTGTTATCAATTTCGTAGTAAGCCAGAAAGTTTTCAGGAGCATCGGCTCCACATTTTAAAAAATACTGTCCGGTTTCAGCAAACTGCTGGTAATGCTCTCCCACATATTGTAATCGGCCATGTGCGCGCAAATCTCTTCCTGATTTGTCTGTTTTTTCAACGGTAAACGAACCTTTAGCGCCATCCATAAATTTGGCGCTTTCACCTTCGTCTTCGCTAATAGCAATTCCGGCACCTTTTTTAAACGAAACCTCGTAATTCCACTGCCCGGTTTTGTTGGGCGAAAAATGTACGCGCCATTTGTTTCCTGCATCGGCCGAGGTAAAGGCCGCCTCACCATCGGCGGCAAAATAACCCGGAACCACAAACTGCTGTTCGTTTTGCGAAAAAGTAACTTCAAGGCGGTAGTCAGTAAACGGGTTTGGCGTTGCCGTTTCAGACGACTCAGGACCGTCAAAAGTTAAAGTAATTTTATGCCAGGTTTTTAATTCGCCTGTAATTTCTGGTTGAGTAGGCGAACACGAAAAAAGCACCAGCCCTGCCAATAAAATGATTAGAATTTGTTTCATGATCTATTAATTACGATTTAGTTATGGGTTCAAATTTAATATCCGATAAATTTCCTTGTTTACCATTTTCATCAAACCGTTGTAATCTTCAGCTTTCATCATTTCTGTTATTTGCTGGTGGTTTAATTTTTTTGCCAATTCATAAGCACCTTTTGTTACCTCTGAATGGCGGTTGAAAAATTCCAGAACATCAAAAATACGTGGAGATGCATCGGTGGTAAAATACTTGTTATAACCGTATTCCTGCGCCCAATACATTAGTTCAACGTAATGCAAAAAATGACGGCTTGCACCAATTAAATCCCAATCGGCTTTGGTGTCGTTATCGTTGGTGTGGATGTATGCATCAAAACCATTTTCGTAGATAAGCGACAGGGCCTGGGCAGGATTTTCCTGGCTTTGCAGCGAGTGTCCCATATCAAGCGTAATGCCTGTATTTTTGCATTGTACATCTTTTAACAACAGTAAGCCTTTTGCAGTTGAGTCGATCTGACAATGCACACGTGTTTCGGAGAATTTGGGTTCGAGAAAGAGAGGCACTTCAGGCAAATAATCGGCAGCTTCGGCAAAGGTTTCCACCATAAAGTTCCAGGCTGTTTTATAGTTGATCTGGAAGAGCACATCGTATCCGTCGCTTAATGGGCAACAGGTTACATGTGGCGCACCCACAGCTTTCGCAAAGTCTTTGGCTTTTTTTATCATGGCCACCGCGCGGTCGCGTATTCCTTTATCGGGGCGCGAAAGGGCTCCTGGCACCCACTCGGCTTCTTTTTTAATGTTTACGTTAATGGCTGCAAATTCCAGTTTGTATTTATCCATTAATGCCTTGGTTGCCTCTGGTCCTTCATTTTCGTACGGAAAAACCATTTCAACTCCTGAAAAGCCTTCAATTTTCGATACAAATTCTAATTTTTGTTCGGTTGTAACCGGTGCCTGATATTCTGAGAAACGGTCCTGGGTTTTTCCCAAAAAACCGATTATAACTCCTTGTTTTATTTCTGACATATTTTTTAAATTGGTAGTTGGAGCCATGAGATGTTTTTCCTCATCTGTCTCCAATCCTCGATTAATACTTTATTTTAACAATTGTGTTGATGTATCTGCCAATGTTTCCAGAAGCAGGCAGCATGAGGTTGCTCCGGCATCCAGTACTCCGCGCGAACGTTCGCCCAAACGGCTTGCCCTCCCCAATTGCGCCACCATATTTTTTGTTGAATCGCGACCTACCTTTGCAGCCGATTTCATGGCTTGCAAAGCTGTAACGAAGTCGTTGTTTTCGGCAGTCGATTTCTGATAGGCTTCAATGGCTGGCACAAGCGTATCGAGCAGGGTTTTGTCGCCTGGTTTTGCCGGCGAAATGGTTTGAATTTGAGAAAGCATTGCTTCCAGTGCTGCACCCATTTCTTTGATACCAATTTCTTCGATTCCGCTTAATTCTTTGGCAAAACCGCGGTATAACTTTCCGTACAAAGGCCCCATGGAGCCGCCAATTTTCATCATTAGTATTTTTGACAGCGTTTTGGCTGAATGAGCCAGATCGCCCGGATTGTTTTCGAGCTCCGTTTTGCATAGCTGAAACCCCTTGTTCATGTTAATTCCATGATCGCCGTCGCCAATTAAACCGTCGATATCGCTTAAATACTGCTTATTTTCGTGAATAGCCTTAATCATGTTCTCAATGATAAGTGCCCCATCTTTATTTGAAAATGTCTTCATTTTTTTTCTGAGTTTATCGTTGAAACTGACGCATACCTACTGAGTCACATTCGTAATCCATGCAAGCCTTTAACTCATCATCTAATTTCATTAATGTACAGGTTACTCCGGCCATTTCCAGCGATGTAAAGTAGTTACCCACATACGAAATGTAAACTTTAATTCCTTTTTCTTCCAGAATTTTGGCCACATCGTTGTAAACAATGTATTGCTCCATTACCGGAGTTGATCCAAGACCTGAGATCAATACAACCACTTCGTCGCCATTGGCAAAAGGCAAATCGGGTAAAATTACATCGCAAAACCGCTGAGCCACTTTTGCAGAAGGTTCCAGATTGCACACCTCAATGCCTGGTTCGCCGTGGTGACCAATTCCAACTTCCATTTTGCCCTCTTCAATGGTAAAGTTCGGGTGACCAACCTCTGGAATGGCGCAAGGTGCCAAACCAATTCCCATGCTTCGGGTATTGTTAATGGCTTTTTGTGCCACGGCAATAACTTCGTCAAGCGATCCGCCCATGGCGGCTTTGGCTCCACCCACTTTCCACATTAAAATTTCGCCGGCTACGCCTCTGCGTTTTTCTTCCTGCCCTTTGGGTGCCGATGGAACATCGTCGTTGGCCACAACTTTTTTTACCAGGATGTCATCGTCTTCGGCTTCATCCATCGCCATGGTAACGTTCATATTATCACCGGCATAATTTCCATACAAAATGGCCACCCCCTTGCCACCATCGGCGGCCTTTATGGC
This sequence comes from Draconibacterium sp., assembly GCF_041583095.1. Lineage (NCBI taxonomy): Bacteria > Pseudomonadati > Bacteroidota > Bacteroidia > Marinilabiliales > Prolixibacteraceae > Draconibacterium > Draconibacterium sp. Next base: position 20,342 of record NZ_JBFHGM010000003.1, on the reverse strand, counting down.
ATCGTAAAACATTTGTGCCGGTGGCGACGAGAAAATCTCGCCACAGGCAACTGCATCAACCATATTTCGGCCAACATAACCCACAAAGGCAGGTTTATGCCCCGAGCCTCCTCCGGTTACAATGCCAACTTTTCCTTGTATGGGTGCATCTTTATATTTTATTACTCGTTCGTTATCGGTTGTGGCAACCAGGTCGGAATGTACCTTCACATAGGCCTCCAGCATTTCGTCTACCACTTTCGACGGATCGTTTACAAATTTTTGCATGATTATATAATGTTATTGATTTTTGGGATGAAATGATTCTTTCTCCAAATCGCGCATTTGAGCAACTTTGGGAGTGGATCCTCCGCCATCAAATTCGGAACCTAACCAAGCATCAATTATTTTTTTTGCCAATTCGGGACCGATAACCCGTTCTCCCATAGTAATAATCTGCGCATCGTTACTTTTTCGCAGGCGTTCTGCAGAAAATACATCGTGACATGTTCCTGCAAATACACCTTCCACTTTGTTAGCAATCATTGCCATTCCAAGGCCTGTACCACAAATGCTTATTCCTCGGTCGAAGTTTCCCAACTGAATCTGTTTGGCTAAATTGTATCCAATTTCAGGATAAAGTGAATTTTCTTTACTTGCCGAATAATCCAGGTCGGTTATGTCTACCCCTTTCTCTTTAAGATAATCAAAAAGAACTCTTTTTAGATTTACTGCTGCATCGTCGCAATCTATACAAATTTTCATACGTCAAAAATTGTTTGTTTTAATGGTAATTCACGAAACGTACACTACTTTAATCTCCTATAAACTTTGCTTTATATCCGTTTCCTGACCGTATTTTTTATTATTCGAATTTCATACTCACAACATGCATACGACATACTGTATACAATGTATGGCAAAAAAAATTAAGCCTACCTTGTAACGTGAGGTAGTTCTTTTTCCAAAAACTTAAGGCTTTCTTCTACCCAGTAATCCGGGTTTTCAACAAATCCTCCGCTTGCTTCACTACCCATTTCGATACCTGCCACACAAGGTTCTCCCAATTTTGCACAGTTTTCTTCAATTCCCAGTTCAATGCATTTATCAACGTACTGGCGGAAAGGAACAGCTCCGGTGCCTAGGATGCTGTTGGTATGAGCAAAGCTTTCTGTTTCACTAAGGTGGACATGAATCATTCGGTTTTTCAGTTTTTCAAGTTGCGACGGTTCTTCACGGGTAATAACGAGGTGCCCAACATCGATATTGGGATACATATTTGGCAGACCAATATCTTCAATTGCTTTTGCCAATTTGTAGGTATTGTTACATATAAAATAAACATGCGGATCGAGCTCAATACCAACCAACAGATTTTTATCTAAACACCATTCAGCAAATCGGCCTACATTCTCGAGCATATACAACCATGATTGTTCGGGAGTTACACCTAACTCGTATAATCCACCGCCCCAGCATACCAGCAACTGACGACCACCCAATTCCATCTGAAACTCGGCACAGGTTTTCATATAATCGAAAACGGCATCGCGTTTTTTGGAATCAGGGTGTGCACTGTCTTTTGTAGCCACCAGCAGCATTTGGGTGCTGTGAATGTCGTTATCTTTTACTATTCTTATAGCTTCGCGTTTTTGCTCAGCAGTCATGGTTTGCGGATTTCCCTTGCGGATTCCGGCGTATTCGATATACTTAAAACCGTATTTGGCTGCTGAACGCAATGATTCTTCAGGACCTTTGTTTCCTACCTCGTAAACGAGGGTGTTTAATGCTAATTTCATTTAATTTATTAATTACCCGTTGTTATTTCTTTAAGCTTTTCAAAAAACTGCAGTTTACGTTCTGAGTTAATTCTCCAATCGACCGGAACAGATTGATATCCAATTGAAATATCAGTTTCATCCTTCCTCCTAAAGTCAAAATATCCCCACGAAGCATAAGACTCAACAGCAGCTTTCATATTGTAATCGGTAGCATCGTATGCGTAATGATCGTCTTCATTAAAAAGAACCGGCATTTCACGGTAACCTTCAACTTCCCTCGTTTGCTGAACCATCTCTCTTATTCGTGCGGGATCCTCCACCCCATTTCCATGAATAAGAATAAAATCGGCTGATTTAACGACGTTGGATAGTGGTATGTAATTTCCGCCATAACTTGTACTGGTCAGCAGGCTAAAACCATTCTTTGTTTTTGATTTTACCAGATCTATCAATTCGTGAATACGATCTTCTTTTAGAATATCGTGATCATAAGCTTTTATATTGCATTCATTATTTACCTCTACCAGTACATTTCTGTACCCCTTATCCAGGAGCCAGTCGGTTGTCAGGTTGGTAGCATTAATTATAGCTGCTTCGTCGTTAAGAAACTCGTCTTGCCCAAAATAGAAGTAACCCAGTATGCACACCATACCAAGTTCGTCAGCTTTATTCAGAATTTTTTCGAGTCGGGCAAAATAAGCAGGTTTCAATTCTCCGTTTTCATCGAATGCGGTGTTTTTCCATCCTTTATTACCGTAGCCCGTCGGGCTTCCTCCCTGAAGGTTTAGCGTAAAGGCAAGCAAACCATGTTCTTTCCAGGCAGGCATGGCAGCTATAAACTCGTCGGTATTTCTATCCGGGCTCCACTCTTCCGTATCAGGGTATTTCCATAACAAACGGGTTTCAGGGTTTTCGTCATCAAAAATTCCCTGCACCATTCTGGAGTTCATCAGAAGGCCTTCTATTTTATTCCCATTCCAGTAAATACCTTTATAGGTAGGCTCACCGTTTATCAAAAACATGTTATCCTGAATGGATACAGATGTTTTATGAACTTGTTCTTGTGTTTGAGTACAACCCGTTACGAATGCAATTGCAGTAACAATTGTTATTTTTATGAACTTATTAATTCTATTCATTTCCTATTTCTTTTTCCGGATTCATTAATAACCATGCGATAATTGAAAGTATGCTCAGACCGGCACAGATGTAAAAAAACATATCGTTACCCGCCAGTGCATTTTTTGGATCGACACCCGAACGGATCAATCCATCGGCCAGGTACCCAAATGCCAAAATCGAGGTAAAAGCCCCAAGGTTCCCGGCCATATTCATTGTTCCTGATACGGCACCCGCATTTTCTTTACCAATATCAATACAGAAAGCCCACGACGGACTTAAAGTCATATCGGCGCCAAAAATCGCCAGTGTTAAAAACAGCACTTTACAGATATCGGATGTTGCATTTGTCATCAAAATTACGCCAATAGCGGCAAGCGCAAAACCTATAATTGCAGGTAATCTCCGCGATAGCTTCAGGTTTCCCGACTTGTAAATCTTATCCACCAAAATTCCTGAAACCCAGTTACCGATTGCGCCACCAATTAAAGGAGCCATTGCCCAGAAACTGGCTGCAGTGCCGGAACTTTGCATGGCTTCCTTTAAATAAGGGAACATCCAGGTAAGCGTAAAATAAAAAGTGAAGTTGCTGCCAATATACTGTACCATGGCCAGCAACATATTTTTCGATTGCAGTGTTTTAACAAAGCTTAATGACACTTTTTTTACCGACTCATCTTGTTGGCGGGTTTTAAGAATATATTGTTTTTCTTCTTCACCAACTAATCTTGATTCTTCGGGCGAGTTTCGAAAATAAAACCACCAGGCAGTAGCAAATAAGAGGCCTACAGCACCAAAAATAAAAAAGCTTCCTCTCCATCCCAGCAAAGCAATTAAAGCTACAACTATCGGATAAGCAACAGCTCCACCGATCCGCGAGCCTGAGAAGTTAATCCCTTGAATAATACCGCGCTCTTTTACCGGAAACCATTTATAAACCACTTTCGATAGCGTTGGAAATGCACCCGCTTCACCAGCACCAAAAAGGAAACGAATAACTACCATTGATATAAAATTCCAGACAGCCCCCGTTAATGCTGTTAAAATCGACCAAAGCGTTATAATTCCACTCATTACTATACGAGCTCCCTTTTTATCAGCCAATTTTCCTGATGGTGTTTGCATGAGTGCATAGCCTAAAGTAAAGGCTGCCATTACCCAAGCCCACTGAATATTGCTAAGGCCAAAATCGTCGCTTACACTACCTTTGGCAGCACCTATGCAAGCACGATCGACGTACATTAAAACCGAAATAAGGAAGGTAAAGGCAACGAGAATAAATCGTTGAGGTACCAGCGTTTTTTTCATAAGTTTAAAGGTAAAATGAGTTATTTTTTCAACCACTGTTTAACTTTTTCGCAACTTTTACGTGAATGTTCGCGCATCAGTCGTTCTGCTTCAATACCATCGCGTTTTTCCATTGCCTTGATAATCCCCAGGTGTTCGTCGAGTGTCTCTTTGGGTCCCCGAATCAAACCACTCCTAAGGGTTTGTGCGATGATGTTATTTATGATTTCCATCCGACCCAGTATTTGATTCTCACTGGCTTTCAGAATAAAACGATGAAATTCGTGATCGGATTCAACGTATTTCATTTCATCAACATTATTCTGTCCAACAAAAGGTTCAAAGAGTGATCTCAAATAGTTCAAGTCAGCCTTGGTCACATTATCCGTTGCTCTCCGAACGGCGACACCTTCCAGTGCTTCCCGGCATTCGAACGCATCAATTAATTTTGCTTTATCAATTGTGGTAACATAAAAGCCCCGCCGGGGAAGACTCTCCACCAACATTTCATTCTCCAGCATCTGAAATGCCTTGTGCAGTGGCATTCGACTTACGCCAAACATTTGGGCAATTTTTTCCTGTTTCAACTTCTCGCCTTGTTTGAATTCATCAGCAAGAATCATTGCTTTCAGTCTCTTATAAACTTCGTAACTCAGGTCTTTGGTTTCTATTATCATTTTCAAAATAATTTTTGTATACAAAAATCAAAATTACAATTTTAAATTACATTCATGCTGTAACAAACTTGAAATTTCACTGAAAGAACACATTCCCGAAACATGATGGAAGGACATGTTTATTAGACAAAACCTCCTCCGGGTAAAAACCCGGAAGAGATTGATGTTAACTAAACTAACTAAAGATCTACCTCCATTTGATTGCTATAATTCATTACGGACGCTCCATCCGCCTGAGCACCAATTCGAATGTAGTAATGAGTACCAGTTTCCAATCCATCAATGGATATACTTCCTGAAGCTATAGATAACGCGACAGTCTTGGTAAAATACACGTTTGTACGAGATCCGATTGCTGCGGTAGGATATGGAACCGTACTGCAATAAACTTCCATTTTTTTAATGCTATTTCCAGCATTTGGTACAATTGAATAATTTACAGAAATACTGGAACCGCTTCCTGAACCACCACTAATTTTTGGAGAAATAAACGGAGAAACTATAAAGTCTTGCATTATTTCAGACTCGTTACTAAAATCAATGGTTACGGGTGTACTTTCAACAATCGGACCTTCCATCCATACTTCATATTTTTTGGGAAATACTTTTGTATTCTGATATTCACCTTCCCCATTTACGCGAATTTCCAAGGCTTGTGCATCTCCTTCACCAAGCAATTTGACTATCAAATTATTGCTGCTGGCATCAGCATAAACAGGAGTTCCACTATCATCTTTAATGGTTCCTTTGATCGCGCCGTTTAGCCCGAAATCAGTTACCTCATAATCACACTTAATCATTAAAAAGGTGACCATGACCAATACTAACAATTTTATATTTTTCATTTTCATATCTACAGATTTTACAATTAGTACAAAGGATTCTGAATCAACAGTGGATTATTATTAAGCATTGAATTGGTTATTGGCAAATAATAATGTTCTTGCCTAAAAACCCTGTTAAACTGTTCAGCATTAAGTGGCAGAAAATAGTATTTATTTGAGTCGTAGTGCCATATTATTCTTAATCCCTTGAATTGGTGATTAAGAACCTGATCAGCTGTTCTCCATCGTCTTAAATCCCAGAAACGTTTGTTTTCGAACGCAAATTCTGCCATCCATTCCGTTTTAATCTTTTCCCAGGTAATAGAGTTTTGATCAACCAAACTAATTCCTGCCCTTTCGCGTGTAGCATTTAGTGCTGTTGCAGCTGCCGCTTTATTATTTAGCTGGAACTCTGCTTCCGCTTTGGTCAGATACATTTCTGCCAAGCGCATGATGGTCCAATCCACTTGGCTTTGGTTGGCCGGCACGGGAAGATTTGGTTCATCACACCATTTGCGTACAAGGAATCCTGAGTTAGTTGTTTTGTCATCACCAACAACTAACCTGGAATCAACACCAACTTGTTTTACGCCATTGTAACTTAAGCTAGGATTGTTGACAATATTAGCAGGATCTGGTGTCTCACCTACATCTATTCCCTCATAGGTTTGCATAACATCGTTTACAAATGGTACACCCTGGAATAAAACAGTGGCATACAAGCGAGGATCTTTGTCTTTAAAGATATCCCAGCCGTCATTGTAAAGATAATTCTCATTAAAGAACTGAGTATAATCAACTTGAGATCCATCTACATTTTCAAAAGCTAGAATAAAGTCAAGAGTTGGATTACACCTTGATCCCTGGCCACTTGCAAATCTGGCAGGTGCTTTCCAGTGATCCCAGTTTTGGCTTACTTCTACTCCGTTATACTCTTTGGCAAACATTACTTCACTATTGCCTTCATCCAGGAAAATGTATTGATGATTTTGAGCTTTGTCTGATTTGCCCTTGTATAACGAATATACTTCTGAATTGATCACCTGAGTGGCAGCTGCTGAAGCTTTGCCATAAAAATCGTTGGCTCTACCGGCCGGAACACCTACAAGACCATCAAGTTGTACCAAACCAAATTTTGCAATTGATGCAGCCCACAAATTAGCACGAGCTTGCAAGGCCAGGGCGGTCCATTTATTTATTCTTGCCGTAGGATTCTGGCTTGTTGTATTTCCCAGCAAATTAACAGCGTTTGTATATTCCTGATCGACAAAATCGTAGATCTCTTCTTCCGTATTTCTTTTTTTAAGATCATCCGAGATAGCTCCGTAGGGATCAATCACCTCAGTGATTAGTGGAACCCCGCCATAACGTTTGGCCATTTCAAAATAAGCGGTAGCACGCATGGCTGTCACCTCGCCCAGCATTTGCTGTTTTGCATTCTCAGAGATTGGTGACGCCGGTGCTTCTTCAAGAAATACATTTAAGTCTCTGATATATTCATAATCCCAGTATTGCAAATCATTCGGCACATTACTTTTCGACATTGTACCATTTGTAATTGCATTGCTGTTTCCGCTACTTCCGGTTGCTTCATCACAATATTGGAAGTAATCAACATAGGCAAAAGACGGGAAACGGCTATATAAATCAATTACATATCCCATCATTAAAGACTCATCTTCCCACACGTCACTATCTGAAATTTTATCTAATGGAGTGCGGTCTAGCACGTCTTCGCAGCTAAATGCTCCGAGTACAAATACTATAATTAATATTCTGAATATTTTATTTTTCATTGTTGTATCGTTTAGTATTAAAAGTCCAGAATTACACCGAAACTATAGGTTTTCGTTAAAGGATAATTTAATGCCGCATCTACTCCCCCATTATTTTTTTCTGTTTCCGGATCTAAGAAATCAAGTGCTGAGAAAGTCAAAACGTTGTATCCGGATGCGTAAACTTTCAGGTTATCAATACCAACCTTGCTCAATAAGGGCTTAGGCAGGTTATATCCTAATTCGATAGATTTTAGGCGGATATATGATCCATTTTTATACCAAAAACTTGTATTCTTATTGGTATTTTGAGTTGAGTAACCGGGCCAATAAAAATTAGGGAATATAGGGTCTGACACGGTATTGCTTGGCATTCCCCACTCATTTTCGGGTATATAGGAATCATCATACATTTCTTTAAATGGTGCGTTTCCTCCTCTGAAAGGTTGGCTAAGGTCATTACTTCCACCGTAGTGTAAATCAAACAAACCAGCTCCCTGCCAAAGCATATTAAAATCGAAGCCATTCCATGACGCAGCTGTGTAGATACCATAAATGATATCAGGTGAAGTTCCCCTACCAATAATGACGTTGTCGTACGAATTAATAACACCGTCTTCGTTGTAATCGATAATCTTGACATCACCAACATTTATTGTAGCATTGTTTCTGCCATCAATTACAGCCCAGTTGTCAATCTCTTCCTGAGAAGTAAATACGCCATCAGCCTTATATCCCCACCGGGTGTCGGACCATTCACCTATCCGGTTATTTCTGCGAAAATCTTCTTCTGAAGCGTAAACCGGCTGGTCGACATACTCAACCTTCTCGCGGGTATAGGAAATGTTACCACCCAGTGTAAGTTTCAATTCACCAAAATTCTGAATGTACTCGGCAGAAAACTCAATTCCGCGGTCACTGTATTCCTCAATGTTTTCCTGAGATAATGTTGCACCAACAATATCGGGGAGAGAAACTTGTCTGTCTCCCAGTACATCGGTTCTTTTTCTGTAAAATACATCAATCGCACCACTCAGTCGATTATCAAAAAATCCGTAGTCAATACCAATATTTGAAGTTGTCATTTTCTCCCAGGTAATACTGTAGTTCGGGATATTATCAGCATTTATACCGGAGCGAACAACACCACCGATCATAACCTCGGCCGGTTTGATTGAGTAAGTCGACAGGTATTGGTAATTACCCGTATTGTCGTAACCAAGTTTACCCCACGAAGCACGAAGTTTTAAGTTGCTAAGTGCCGATATATTGTCTTTTATGAATCCCTCTTCTGATATTCTCCAACCTGCTGAAACAGATGGGAAAATACCCCAACGTGTATCCGAAGGAAATTTAGGAGAACCGTCGCGACGAACATTAAATCCTAACAGATATTTATCTTTTAAACTGTAATCTAAACTAAAGATCTGACCAATCCGGCCATCCTGCCATCCACGGCCATCGTTTGATTTATCCAAATCAGGCCCCGCGAACAGGTAATCAATATCAAATTCATAACGAATTCTATTGGCATTAAACCAATCACCCTGGCTTGATAGACGTTCATAAACAGCAAGAGCGTTAATGCGATGATCACCAAATTCCTTATTCCAATTTAGAATGTACTGCTGGTTTAAAGCAGATGATTGTGTACTTCTTTCATCCAACCAATTGTATTTATTGAAATTTCTGTGATTATGATATACGATATTACCCTCTGCATCATAATCAAACCAATAAGCAGGTGCCAGATTTTCTTTTCGTTTATCGCGACGGTATAATTTCTTGTAATTATAATTGGCTTTAATGGAGAAACCATATGGAAGCTTATAAGAAAGAGAAAATTTGGTATCGGCCGTTAACTGGTTCCATTTGTAATAACCAACATGATCAATTTTTGTAGCCGAAACCGGGTTGAGGTCGTCATTACCCATTGCAGGGTATTTGGTTGGATCAGGATATTCTCCCGGATATTGAGGACGTGACCTATATAGTAACATCATTATTCCCAGATGCCCATTCCGGTTTTCCATATCCCAGCTGGGACCAATATAATCGTTTTCCAATAACGCAATGTCGATACCCAAATCAAGATTTTTAGCCAGTGAAATATCCAGATTCGATCTTAAATTTAATTTCTTGTTTTTGAGATCATTCGACTCATAAAGACTCTCCTGATAGTAATAACCTCCGGAAACAAAGTACTTCACCTTTTCGGAGCCACCTCTTACACTAATATTATGTTGTGTTTGTGGGGCAAAATTTCTTAATGTCAGATCCCACCAGTCGGTATTTGGATATGCAGGATCATTTCCTGCTTTAAATTTGTTTATGTCGTCCATTGTCCATAAAGGATCAAGTCCTGCATTTTGTCGAGCCACATTTTCGAACTGGGCATTTTCCCATGAACTTACGGCGTGTGGAAGCATGGTAAGTTTTTGCACGCCATAGTTGCCGGTGTAACTAAACTTAGCATCCTGTATTTTACCTCTCTTAGTTTTTACAAGGATTACTCCGTTACCAGCCCTTGCACCATAAACAGCTGCAGTGGCAGCATCCTTTAGAACGTTGAATTCTTCAATATCATTTGGATCGAGCAATAAAAATTCTTCATTCGTAGCTGGCATACCATCAATTATCAATAATGCATCTCCAAAGCCCCGAATACTGTAAGAAATCCCATTGTAATCTCCAGGTTGAGCATTTTTCGTTTTCACAAAAACACCAGTCGCCCTTCCTGCAATTGATTGCGCAATAGTTGGAGTTGGCACGGTAGTCAGTTCCTCTGTTTTTACAGTTGATACCGATCCCGTAACATCAACTTTCTTCTGGGTGCCGTAACCCACTACCATCACCTCTTCCAAACCAACAATATCCGGCTTTAAGGTAACGTTGAGAACACTGTTTCCTTCGACCGGAATGGTTTGAGATAACATACCAATAAAGGTAAATTTCAACTTGTCTTCCGGTTGTACACCAGAGAGCTCGTAACTACCATCCACATTTGAAATAGTCCCTTTTGTTGTACCGTCTATCACTATAGAAACCCCAGGGAGTGGCATTTGGTCTTCACCCATCACCATCCCTTTCACCGTTTGATTTTGTGCATTAGCACTCATAACAAACAGTACAAAAAAGCCTAATAAAGTTAATAGCTTTTGCATCATAAGTTTACGTTTTAGAATTGATATTAGATCATAACGATTGCTAATATACTATATTTTGTATACAATATACTTTATACATTATCATGTTGTGTAACATACCGATTCATTCGTCGAGCGTGAAAGAATAATATTGAGGGAGCTTCCCGAATACATAAAAAGAATTGGGTATGCATCTTTTCTGGAAATCAGTACTTTTACGATTTTATGATCGGAACCTATAGAGAAGCACCAATAGATCTTTTTTGAGAGAGAAGATCTATTTTATATTTGTGTGGATGACAAATTTTTTCATAATTGCATCAAACTGTGTTTTATCCAGTGAAATCATACAACCATGCCGACACTCTACCGGAATTTTAGTTTTCATGGTATAAACATCGCACCACGGCCCCATCAGCGAAGGTGCCTGCGCCGCTTCATATTGTATGCCCGGGTATTGCTCGAAATACATCAGCCAACCTCCATCCTTTTTGTGAATTACAGTCGGTGCTTCGCGGTAACTTGGCGATACTTTTCCGCCCGGGTAAGAATAAGGGCCTTCAAGTTTTTCAGATACACAAATTCGGATACTTTTGCCCGTGGGCCAGAACTCGGTGGCTTCACATTCATCTTTAATTATGGCATAATACAATTCGCCCTCTTTTCGAATGATGACATCAATCGTCCCCATTTCGAAATCGAACAGACGTTTTGCCGGGCTGAATGATTTGAAGTCATAAGTTGTCACAAAAAAAGTTCGCATACTGCACCAGTAATTTGCCGCATCTTCACGTGCAATTCCTTCTTTAGGACAATGCCATGTAATAATATACTTTGATGAAGCTTCATCGTAAAACATTTTAGGGGCGCCATACCATGAAGCATTAGCTTTGTGTCCAAGATTCTTCTCAAATACCTCACGTGGTAAATCCATCTCCTCTTTCCATTTCAGCAGATCATCCGAACTCCAAAGTTTAGGGCGACCAGTGTTTTCTTCTACACCAATCTGATAGTACCGGCCATCGTGTCCCTTGCAAATATCCGGATGACCGCGATAAGCCTCGTCGATACGTTTCCCATCATTTAGTAAAGTCCAGTTCAAACCATCTTCCGAAATAGAATAATATAAATGGCCGTAATCTTCTTTGGTCATGTGGGCAAATAAATAACCCGCTATTTTCGCATTATTAAGTTTCGATACCAGAACGCGACCAAATGAACGTGCACCGGCCGGTCCGTTTGCCGTTATTATATTTTCGTCAACAACAACTGAGTCGGTAGAATAAATAGCACCGTTTTCTTCAAGCTGACAAACAAAGCCCTTTACCGGGTATGTTGTGGCGGTTACACCTTTAAGAACTCCAGCTCGTGCCAGTGAAACTGCTCCTGCACAAATTGCAGTAACAAGCTTGTCTCTTTCCTCAAATTCATAAATGAGTTTATTAACTAATTCATTATCCCAAAGATACTGCCCGGTACCTTTGCCTCCCATTATACAAATTCCATCAAATTCGTCGACCTTCACCTCATTTAATAACAAAGTAGCCTGAATGGTGTCTCCCATAACACCACCAATATTACCAACTTTCAGACTGGATATTATCACATCAATTTGAGCCGAATCAAGAGCTAACATTGGATCTGAAAACTCGGTATCATGAAACTTGTCCGGCGGTACTACCATTAGTAACTTTGGTTCCTGTGCTATGGTATTTAAGCTCAAGTATAAAAGAAATATTACCGTAAAATATAAGTACTTCATTGAGTTCAGATTAATCAATTTTAGTTAAACGATAAATTTTTGCACTATGTGGAGGCAATAGTTGAGTAATTTTATTGCTCACCTTGTCAATATCTTCTTTAAGCCATAAATCTCTTCGCTGATATTCTCCCTGCAATTTTTCCCAAAAGAAATCGAACACAACCTCCTGTTCTTCTGCACTAAGATTAAATAATGCCAAATATTTGTTTTTGGTTCCTGGTACATCAGCGATCCATACGCGCGATTCTTTTCCGATGAAAACCTGGTGATTGTTTTCACTGTTTTGATTCACTTCCAATATTTCTTCGTTTAACAGGAATTTCTCGTATTCTTTTGGTGTCGAAACCGGATCTCCACCCCACATCAGTGGAGAACGTGCAATGCTCCAAAGCGTCATCATCAAACGGATTTCGTGATCTGTTAAGTTGGTCAAATGTTCCGGTTTGTTTCCATTCGGGTAGCCAGACAAGCATAGATTACCAATCGGAAGCATGTCAGCATCTGGCCAGGTTCCACCGCCAATAAAAGGCACCCAATGTGAGGTAAGATCAAACATGCGTTCTATATCCTCCCAGCGATCCCAAAAATCCTTTGAAATGCGCCAAAGGTTGGCATTCTCCACCAAATGATCGACATAGGAAAGCTGTGCTTCTCCCCAGGATAAACTCAATACCATAGAGCGACCACTGTTGAGTATCGCTTTGTGCATCATCTCAATTTCACCGGCATGATAAAATGGCTTCATCATATCATCTGCCTTGATATAATCGACACCCCATTCTGCATACATTTTAAAGATTGAATTGTAATATTCCTGTGCCCCGGGTTTATTAATATCAACCATGTGCATCGTATTTGTCCAGGAGCGAGGTGCATAATGTATAATATCGCTGGCATGATAATTCGTTCCCATTATTGAAGTGTTCTCTGCAACGGCTTGCCGCGGTATGCCTCTGATAATATGAATTCCAAATTTCATCCCTTTTGAATGCACATAATCGGCAATAGCTCTAAATCCATTCTCTTTTGCAGAAGGAAATCGATTTGGAGAAGGAAGCAAACGCCCGTATTCATCCATTGTCAGTTCTGGTGAATAAGTGCCATCCTCGTTCCATTCCTGAGAAATAAGAAAAGTTTTCCAATTATCGGGATCCCAACCTTCAGGTCCGGGATTAAACCAGCAAAAATCTATTATAGCATGATCGTAACCTTTTGGCAGGTATTTTTCAGCCAGAACATCAACGCATTGTTTAAATTGCTTTTCGGTAATTGCACCATGGTAGGCATCGTAACTATTCCATCCCATAGGAGGTTTTGGTGCCCATTCATGATGATTCTGACCAATGGAACAGAATGTTTGTCCGATAAAAAATACAGCAAGTACTAATCGAAATAATGAATTCATCAATTATTAATTTAATTGGTTAATCTTCCAGTCCGCGGTAGGTAAAATTTTGAAAAACAACGGTTCCATTACCAAATGCAAATAAACGTATGTTGTAACTTTCGTGCTGGCGCAAACCTTTGCCAAACGATTGCCAGTTTTTACCATCGTCACTAACGTAGAAAGAAAGATCTTTTCTAAAATTTTTGATTTTCATGAATACCCGACCATCATTTTTCACTGGAATTTCAGCATCGCGTTTTCGCCATTCGGGTGCTTCTGAGAAAGTAGATTGACTTCCGTCAGTTTGTATTCCATCGTAGCCAAGAGCAATGCCTGCCAGTGTATTCTCATCGTTCACATCTACTTCAACGGTTACCTCGAAGGATGCATTGACTGCCCCAACTGTAATTGAGGTTCCTTCGCGAATTGAATTACCGGTTGCGTTCATGATTAGTTTTCCATTTCCAAATTGTAAATGCTCAGCCACATCATGTCCAATACTCCATTGTATCCCCGGAATTTCAGAATTAAAATCGTCTGATAAAGCCAAGCCATGTCCAACATTTTCGCCCTTAGGCAATGGAAGCAGATCGGCAGCATTCAAACTATTTTTAACCATAGGCCATCCATCGTCTGTCCATTCAACGGGAAGTAGCAAACAACTTCGACCTAACTCGGTATAACCATTTAATCGCCCATGATAAACTGTCCACCAAGAGCCGTCAGTGGCTTCAAAAATTGTCCCGTGTCCCTGGTGCCACCACTTTTCATCTTGTCTATACGTGTGAACCAAAGGATTGTATGGTGAATTTACCCAAGGACCGGTAGGTGACTCTGAACGTGCGACAACTGTCATATGTGCCGTCGATGGACCAGATGTTCCACCTTCCGCTGATACTAAATAGTAAAACTTGTCCTTTCGAAACAATTTCGGACTTTCGAGGCACATGCATTCTACGTTCCAGTCTTCCGGATATTGCCATCCGTCGTAAACAAGTTCAGGAGAAGAAACAGCTTTATTGCCTTCATCGTTTAATTTCACTACATAACCATGATTAACATATAGATACTTTTCACCTTCAGGTGTTTGAATAAATCCGGGGTCAATCCCACTCCAGGCCTCATCGTCAGGTACCGGAATTTCGATATCGATTGGTTCGCTCCAGGGGCCTTCGGCATTTTCTGCACTAACTACAAAATTACCAAAGCCTCTTATTTCTTTTCCCGGAAAATTCTGAACAGGCATGTACAAATGAAACCGATCATCAAAATATTGCAGATCGACTGCCCAAACCCTATTAAAACCTTTTGGAAGAGTATGTCTGCAAATCGGTTCCCAGTTTACCATATCGCGCGAGTGCCAAATAATAAAACCATCTCCGCGACTAAATGCCAAATAATAATCGTCTTTGATCCTTACCAATGACGGATCGCCATAGTTCCCTGGAATTATAGGATTAAGGTAGTAACCGTTGCCTTGATCGGCAATAGGTTGTTTTTCTGAAAATACCTGCTGAGTCCGGTTATCAGTCTGTGCGCTTGCCTTATAAAAAACCAGGGTTACCAACAGTAGAATTAATGAACTTAATTGGTTTAGTCGCATAATGTTTCAGTTTTACAACTTAAAAGTACCGACCAAATCAAAAACAGCTTTTGCTGATTGTACAAAAGATTATTCTTATTGTACAATCAGCAAATTATAATTACAAATTTATTTCAATTGCTTTTCAATAACAGGAAATTGAGCAAGGGGCACTTTTATACATCCAATTGCTACGCTAGTCCTATAAAATCCACCTCCATATTATAAGAAAATTTCGACTCCCAAGAAAATTTCGATAATATTATTTGGTCGTAAATTATAGATGTTCCCAATTCTATTTGTAAACAGGACTTTTCCACTCTTCTTTTGGATGATGTTTACTTTCTGCTGCCCAACGTATTCCTCGTTTTTGTATTGCCAGTGGCTCTTCTTTAAAGTCAGACATTACGTGACCTAATGATGAATAAAATACACGACCTTCTCCATAATATTTTTTCCAAACCACCGGCATAACACATTTATCAATCCAGGATGCATGCTCGCCTGTAAATTCAGTAGTGGCAAGTACTTTTACATTTGGATCAACATGCATATAATATTGTTCGGAGTGCATGGAAAAATCTTTCATCCCTTTAGTAATCGGATCTTTATGATTTGTGATCTGAACCGAATAGTCGATTACACCTCCGGGATGAGCTACCCATTGCCCACCAACCATAAACTGGTATGCCACATTATTTCGGAATGAATCTCCAATTCCACCGTGCCAGCCTGCTAAACCAACTCCTCTTTTAACAGCAGCTAACAATGCCTTTTCCTGTTCTTTTGTAATGGTTCCCATCGTCCATATTTGAATGATTAAATCGAGTGAGTTCATAAGCTCCTCATTCAAATATGAGTCAAGTGTGTCAGAAACAGTCACTTCTGCACCTTCCGACTTTAGCCAGGGCACAAATAAATCGACCGATTGGGCAGGCTCATGTCCTTTCCATCCACCATACACATAAAGTACTTTTTTCCCTTTTAAACTTGGTGTAAGCAACTCTTTTGATCTTGCAAAAACTTCATTAGGCATTAACAACAGTCCAGTTGCGGCTGCCATTGTTGATTTTACAAAATATCTTCTCGACAAAGATTTCATTATATTAAATTTAGTTGTTATAAAGTTGAGTTTCCAAAGAATCAAAATAGATTCTATAATTTATATCCATTCTCATACTCACGATGATAGAATTTCTCGGCTTCCGAATCATTAATGAAATACTGTTCTTCAGGCGACCAGGCAACTGGCCGATTTAATTCATAAGCAACATTTCCGAGAATACTGCAGGCGGCAGTTCTTTGTCCAACCTCCACCGGAACGATTGGATCAATTCTGGCCCTTACAGCATTAATGAAATTTTCTAAGTGTCCTGAGCTTTTTTCATACAGGCCGGCTTCTACTTCATCTTTTTCTGGTAATAACGAAGGATCTGAGGCAGCTATACTTCCGCGACTAACTTCGATCCAACCATCTTCTCCCCAAAATTTTACACCCCTGGTATTTTTTTCATCATAAGCTTCGTTGGTCATTGTAATTCCCCTATCATACACATACGTAAGGAATTTTGTGTCTTTATATCCAGGAGGGATAACTTCAACAGGGCCACTATGATCTTTCTTTAGTCCCCACTGGCCAATGTCGAAATTGTGTGCTCCCCAGTCACAAGTAAAACCACCACCAAGTCCTTTGTAGTATCGCCATCTCGCCCAGAAAGTTTCCTTTGTTGGAGGGTTGATTGTAATAGGAGGATTTAGTTTTGAGTTGTAATGCACGTAAGGCATTGGTCCCAACCATTGTTTCCAATCCAAATCGGCAGGAATTTGCTCTTCAGGCAAATCGTAAACAGCTGGTCCCGGCCCAACGAATGCATTCACTTTCTTCAATTTTCCAATTTCCTCGCGGTGAACCATATTTACAGCATGCTGATAATTGCTATCGGAACGTTGCTGACTACCTGTAGCAAAAATAATATTGTTTCGGCGAACAGCTGCTGCCACCAAAATACTCTCTTTTATCGTATATGTAATTGGTTTCTCCTGATAAATATCCTTACCGGCATTACAGGCATCTATTGCAATTAGTGCATGCCAATGATCGGGTGTTGCAATTACAACCGCATCGATATCCTTACGGTCTAATATTTCCCGATAATCTTTATACGTTTTTACATCAACCTTTTCATTTCTCGATTTATAAAATTCGTTGACTTTTAATTCAAAACGATCTCTTTTAATTCCGTATACATCGGCACCTGCAACAATTTCAACCCCTCGAATTTTACTGAAACCGTTTAGCAGATTCATTGCTTGTTGACCAAGCCCAATAAATCCAATTCGAATAGTATCGTTGGCTCCCATAGCCAATGCTTTACTCCATGGTTGAAGTGTCAATCCTGCTACTCCAACCAAAGAGCTTTGAATAAATCTTCTTCTTGAGAATTCTTTCATCTTAGTTCATTTTATTTAAGTTTATCTTGAACACAGGATATTCGAACTAAAAAAATATAATCAAAATATCCTCATCCCTTATTTTCGCACTAATAAGATATCACCTGTTTAGTGTAAGTTGGTCCGTTAGAGAATATGTTACCATCCATATCAAACTCTAACGGATCAATTACCAACTTAGGAATTCCATCTTCTCCAATTCCATGGCACGAGAGCCAATAACGACCGTCAGGTCCCTTAAATATTTCGTTATGCCCAACCTGGTTAAACGGATTGTCAGGATTTCCCTCCCATTCAAAACCATTCTTTTTGCATGCCTGCTTACTCATTGCTCCATAAAACGGATTACCGGGGTGTTTTGTCCATGGCCCGGTAATTTGTGGTGCAGTGGCGTATCCAATTTCGTAACCACGAGTCCAGCTTGAATAGAAAAGGTAATAGGTTTTATTGTTCTTAATTACATAAGCCCCCTCAATTCCAATAGCATCCCAGTCGTGATATTTTGCAACTTTGGGTATCGGTCGCCCATCGTACCCTGGAGTTTTTACTACTTCTCCATTATCATCGTATTCGTAATCAACTTTAGCCGGTTGAATCGCCGATTGTGGTTCGGTTAAAAAAGTTGCTTTTTCCAAATCGATTTGGGCAAAGCCAATTCCAAATTCGCGGCCACGGTTCCAGAATGCCCAAACTTTGCCATCGTCATCTTCAAAAAAAGTAAGATCGTTGCCATTGCAAAGTGGCTTTTCTTTGGTTACCACAGAATACGGTCCTTCAATATTATCGGCCACCGCGTACCCAGGGTGCTGGCCAATGTAACCCAAAGAATCATTTATGCAATTGAACAGAGCAAAATATTTTCCACCAATTTTCTGAATCTCAGGTGCCCAGAATCGGCGGTGATACCACTTGTCTATTTCAGGGCGTTTTACCACATAATCAACAAACTGCCAGTTTAACAGGTCTCTCGATTTATACAGAACCACACCTTTGTTTAGGTTACCATCTATTTCCTGGCGACTCCAGTGTGGATACGATGTTCCGGTTAAATACCACCATTCCCCATCGCGTATCACCTGGCAATCTCGCAATCCATTTTCGTCAATTCCATTTGAAATGGGATTTTGGTATTCGAAAGTTTGCTTAGGTTTGTTGCAGCCCCAAACTGCAATCAACAGAAAAATGGTTAGAGCTTTTCTTACATTATTCATATTTTTACAATTTTTAATAGGTTATATGCTTCCTTATTAGTTGACAATTAATCAATTAAGACAAAGCATCCACTTATTTCAATTTCTCTTTCAGTAATTCCATATATACTCCTCCCACTACTGATCTGGCAATAAAACCACGCCATTCACCGGTTTTGGTATAGTACCAATCAGTCATGGGGACCCGTTCGGGAGTTTCGTTCAGAAAACGATAAACCGGTTTCACCAGTTGTTTGAATTCTTCTTGAGAATTAGCCAGTGAGGCAGTCCACAATATCCAGTCAAGTTTGGTGTAACTATCGCGGTTATCAAGGGGTAATCCATAACGGTTCTGAACTTTAAGATAATAGGCAATCTCTTTGTTTTCTACTTCCTCAGGAAAAATGTGAAACCCCAGCATATCGTCCCACACCATATTATATTTTTGCGACCAACTTCCTTCTGCATCAAATGCCAAACGGTAGTGATCTCCATCATCGGCTGCTTTCATCCATTTCTGAACCATTTCCTGTGCTTGTTTCATATAATTGTCAGCCTCAATTTTCATTCCCTGCATTTCACAAAGCAAAGAATAGGATGCGAGTCCCATAATAGCTTTAACCGAAAGATTCGCATTATGTGCCAGATGACCGGCGAAATCATCTGTACAAAGCTGATTATCCGGGTCGAATCCTTTCTCACTGAGGTATTCGGCCCACTTGGTAATGGTATCCCAATATTTTTTTGCATAACTTGCGTCGTTTTCTGTTTTAGAAATAGCAGCTGTTAAAATCAGCATATTACCACATTCCTCCACAGGCATCTGACGATCTTCAGTTTTCTCGCCACCACCATATTTTTGTCCGTTACCCAATGGGTATTTACCTATATCATGAGGGGCGTATGGCCAGGGCCAGCGTCCAGATTCAGCATATTCAAATATTGGTGTTGTTTGTGCCTTAATTAAATCAGGATTGAGGTATAAGAAGATTGGGGCTGCCGGATAAAATACATCAACTGTTCCCATTGAACCGTTACTGAAATTCTCTTTTGAAAAACATAATGGCTCTTCGTTTTCATCTTTTACAACTTTATGTGCTGCCACACTCTGTCTATAAGCTAGTGCACAAATAGTGGCGTATTCTTTTCCGCCTACACTTTCAGCTTCAGCATTTAATTTCAGGTCATATGCATCACAACGCTTTTTTATGGCAGTGTACTCTAGTTCTGCAGTCATAAGAAGTTGATCCATATTTTTGAATTTCTTTTTCCAATATCCTTCCAGTCGCTTACCGAAATATTCAACGGAAAAAATATCGTCGTAAGCCAGCATAATATGTTTTTCAGTTTTACCGGTAGCTTTAACAGTTACAGGTATGGTA
>NZ_JBFHGM010000002.1:0-50740 GCF_041583095.1 Draconibacterium sp. | reverse complement strand
TGATGTTTCGAATGGTGCCTGGCCTGCCATATGGTTATTAGGAACAAAACAAGACTGGCCTTATTGTGGCGAGATAGACATTATGGAGTTCTATCGTATAAATAATGTTCCGCACCTGTTGGCAAACGCTGCATGGGGCTCTGAAATCAATTACCAGGCCAACTGGGACGATGCAAAAATTCCATTAGACCATTTTACGAAAACCGACCCCGAATGGGATGATAAATTTCATACATGGTCGTTGCATTGGGATAAAAATCAGATCAGCATTTACCTCGATAATGAGTTAATGAACCAAATCGATCTGCAACAAACCATCAATCCTGACGGAGGCAATCCTTTTACTTCCGATCAAAGATTCTACTTATTACTCAACCTGGCTATTGGTGGCCATGGAGGCGACCCGTCTCTAACCGATTTTCCAATCAGGTTTGAAGTTGATTATGTAAGAGTATACAGAGCAACCAACTAAATAAAAAATTATAACTATTTCAATTTTAATAATTTAATCTTAAATCTTTATGAAAAAGAAGAGTAAATTGAATCAATGTTATTTCAGCAATGGGATATTAAAAACCATGGCTTTGGCATTGATGTTAATCATTGTTCACGGAACAGCAGCATTTGCCGGTTCCGGAACTGCATTACAGGAAAAATCAGTTACTGGTAAAGTGTTTAGCACTAGCGGCGAGTCATTACCCGGTGTTTCGATTTTAGTAAAAGGAACTACTCGCGGAACTATTTCCGATGTTGACGGAAACTTTTCGCTTAAAGATGTTCGCTCTGAAGACATCCTTGTTTTCTCTTTTATTGGTATGAAAGAGGTTGAGGTAACTGTTGGTGATCAAACCAGCTTTGAGGTTACCATGGAAGATGCCGTAATTGGTGTTGACGAGGTTGTGGTAGTAGGTTATGGTACGCAAAAGAAATCGGATGTTACCGGATCAGTAAGTTCCGTATCGGAAGAACGACTGGCAAAAATTCCTGTTTCAAACGTTATGCAGGCCGTTCAGGGAGCGGTTTCCGGCGTTAATATTAGCCAGGCCTCTTCTATCCCGGGAGAATCTCCTTCAATTCTTGTTCGCGGTGGTGGTTCACTTACTGCTTCTACAAGTCCGTATGTTGTAGTTGACGGTATTCCTATTTCAAAAATGGACGGATCGATCAACGATATCAACCCTAACGACATCAAATCAATCGAGATTTTGAAAGATGCGTCGGCTACCGCAATTTATGGTATGAACGGAGCAAACGGTGTAATTTTAATAACTACAAAACGTGGTAAATCATCAGCACCAAAAATCCGTTATTCAGGTTATTACGGAGTAGAGGAGTTTGCTCATATTCCGGAAATGGTTTCTCCTGAAGAATTGCTAAACCGCTATGCTGAAGGAAACAGAATTAATGGTTCGCCTCTGTATGATGCGCCCGTTAAGTATGAATATGAGGTGGAAAACTATGCAAACGGACACATAATCGACTGGATTGATGCGGTTTCGCAAACCGGAATTCAGCAAAATCATAATGTTAGCATTTCCGGTGGAACCGAAAACCTGAACTATTACATTTCCGGAGACATATTAGATCAGAAAGGCGTAGTTAAAGGATACAACTACAAACGTTATTCACTTCGCACCAATATCGACGCTCAGGTTACAAATTACCTAAAAATCGGAACAAATTCATCTATCGTTCACCACAACAGAGACGGTGGCCGTGCCAACCTGTTAAATGCAGAGGCCATGAGTCCGTACGGAAGAATGTATGAAGAAGACGGATCGTACACCATTTACCCGATGTATGGCGAAACGCTGTGGGCCAACCCATTGCTGCCAACAACAACCAATCCTGAAAGACGCCAGTATAACATGAATCTGAACGGATATGCTTTTGTAACTTTTGGCGACATTTGGAAACCATTAACCGGATTAACTTATCGTTTAAATGCAGGTTTCTCGTATATTCCACGCCGAACCAGTAGCTATAACGGAAAGTCGGTAAACGACCAGCTTGGAACCGCAGAAATTTATCATGCAGAAACTCAAGCCTATACTATTGAAAACATTTTACGTTACGACCGTGATATTGACAAACACCATTTCGATATAACTGCTGTATACGGTGCGCAGGAAAGAAACTACAACAATAACTGGGCACAGGCTCGTGATTTTGTTAACGATGAACTGTATTGGAACAGAATGCAGGCAGGTGCAAGCTCAAATGTTAGTTCGTATGCCGACAGGTACGCTTCCGTGTCGCAAATGGGACGTTTAAATTACGTTTACGACAGTCGTTACCTATTCACATTTACCGTTCGTCGCGATGGTTCGTCAGTATTCTCCGATGGTGTAAAATACGGAACTTTCCCTTCAGTTGCATTGGGATGGAATATACGTCAGGAAAACTTTATGGCGAATGCCGAAAATATTACCAACCTGAAATTGAGATTATCGTATGGTAAATCAGGAAACGAAGCTGTTGGCGTTTACAATACATTTACAACAATGACTGACCGCCAGATTGCATTAGGCGGAATAACCAATATTGCCATGGTTACCGACCGTTTAGGTAACAGCGATTTAAGTTGGGAAACAAAAGAAAGTTTAAATGCCGGTTTGGATTTCGGATTCTTTAATAACCGGATTAATGGTTCGCTGGATGTATATACAGCGAAAAACACTGATTTATTGTTGGCACGAAAACTGCCAATTGCATCCGGCTTCTCTCAAGTAACATCAAATATTGGAGAAACCTCGTCAAAAGGTATCGAACTTACATTGAATACTGTTAACGTTAATTCCGGCGATTTCAAATGGAACAGTGCTGTTGTATTTTCTACTAACAAAACCGAGATTGTTGCACTGTATGGCGACGGACAGGACGACCTGGGAAGTGGCTGGTTTATTGGCGAGCCTATCGGAGTAATTCGCGATTATACCAAAGTGGGAATTTGGCAGGAAGATGAAATTGCCAATGGCGATCATTTAGATTGGGATCCGGTAGCCAAACCAGGTGATGTAAAATTAGCCGACATAAGTGGTCCTGACGGTGTGCCTGACGGTGTGATTAATGACGATGACCGTTCGATTCTGGGACAGAGAGCACCTAAATGGACCGGTGGTTTAACCAATACATTTAGCTATAAAAACTTCACTTTTAATGTATTTATTCAAACCACTCAAGGTGCAATGCGCGGAAATGCGCACCTAAGTATGGCTTCCGACGAAATTGAACGTCGTAACAGTTTTGCCGAAATTGGATACTGGACTCCTGAAAACCAAAGCAACGAATGGCGTTCACTTAATAAAAATTCAAATCCTCACGGATATGGATTCCCGGTTAAAAATAACTTTACAAGAATTAAAGACATTACACTCAATTACGACTTCCCATCGCAGCTAACCAACAAAATTGGTGTTGATGCATTGAGCATGTATTTGAGTGGTCGTAACCTTTACACCTTCACCGACTGGATTGGCTGGGACCCTGAAGAAAGAAGTATTGGCCGAGGTTCGAACAACTGGGATATCAACTACCCCAGTGTGAGGACAATCGTATTTGGTATTAATCTTACATTATAATAGCGTATAACAATTATGAAAACGAATAGAATATATTTAATATTACTGATAGCTATTACAATGATAGCTGTCTCATGTAGCGAAGACTTTTTGGATGAAAAACCAATGTCGTCGTATGCTCCTGAAACTTTAACTGACGAAGCCGGTGTTGAAGCAGCTTTGAAAGGATTACACTACAACTTTGGAACAATATGGACCTGGGCAGGCCGACAAGGCTGGAACTGCGTGTGGCAGGTAGGAACCGATGTTTGTTCTCCCGGTGGTATTGAGGGTGTTGAAATTCCATTCTTTAAATACGAAGATTTAAACTCGGAAAATGGTGCCGTTTATTACATGTGGGAAAGATGTTACCTTGTAATTAACAATGCCAATACAGCTCTTGCAGCAATTGGAGAAGATGGAGATCCTGAAAAGATTGCAGAAGCCCGTTTTTTCCGTGGTTATTGCTATAATATCCTTGCCACACTTTATGGCGATGTTCCTTTACTTGTTGAAGCAACATCATCAGCACGCACCGACCTCGAGCGTACTCCGGTGGCACAGGTAAACACTCAAATCATTGAAGATTTAAAATATGCCGCTGATAACTTACCAGATATTACCGGTACAATAACCGAAAGCCGCGCTAATAAACATATGGCTATGCAGTGTTTAGGAGAAGTATACTTACGTGTTGACCAACCAGACCTTGCAGAAACTGTTTTAACAAAAATTATCAACAGTGGTTTATTTAGCTTGGTTGAAGAACGCTATGGTATTGCTTTAGATGTGGATGGCGACTATTTCAGCGATATGTTTAAATTCGGAAACCAGCGTCGTTCGCAGGGAAATTCAGAAGCGATCTGGACATTCGAACTGGAATATACAAAAAATGTGGCCGGTGGTTTTACCGGAGCTCCTCAGCAGCGTCGTAACTGGGTTCCTGCATACCACAATGTACCCGGAATGACACCGTATTATGATGATGTTGATGACAGTTTTGTACATCCTTACGGAGGACGTGGTAATGGCCGTATGCGCCCAAGTAACTGGGTGAAGTACGAGTTATACGATGATGGCGACATCCGTAATTCTGAAAACAACATTACCCGAACCTTCTATTACAATTCAGTTGGCTATAATGCTACCTGGGGTGTAGATGCCAACGGGTACAGAGTTGACAAAAATTCACCCAATGCGGTTAAGGTAGTAGAAGTTCATGAAGGCGATACTGCATTAATTGCAGCCAGCGACACCATCGAAGTAGCATATCCATACACCCGCAAATGGGACTCATTCGATCCGGATGATCAGTGGGGTTGGACAAATATCAAAGATTTCCCGATGATGCGTTTTGGTGAAACGTACCTGCTTCGTGCTGAAGCTCGTTTTAAACAAAACAACACAAGCGGAGCAGCTGAAGACATTAATGTTTTACGCGATCGTGCTTTTAAAGCTGCACGTGAAGAAAGCGGCAACAGCGAATTAGGAAAAGTATCATCAGCCGATATCGATCTTGATTTTATTCTGGACGAACGTGCCCGCGAATTGTTTGCTGAGGAAAACCGCCGCATGACATTGATGAGAACCGGAACCTTAGTGGAACGGACAGCACTGAATACAGAAAGTACCATTAAAGGTACCATTAGTGGAGTAAGTAGCAACAACCTGTTGTTCCCTATTCCATTAAGCGAAATTCAACGTAACAAAGATGTTCAGTGGGATCAAAACCCGGGATATAATTAGGATATATTCATGAGAAACCACGGTTTAATAGTTGATGGTTCTCAAGTTTAGTTAGATTAGTTAGTATGAATAGAAATGCCCTACGGGGCATTTCTTATTTTTATATTTGTCAATGTTATTTGTCCAAAACAATTCATCATGTTAAAAGCCACTTTCTTCTTCGTCATTATAATCCTGTTTTTCAGCTGCAAAACACCCGAAAGTGACACTCAGTCATTGAATTCCGTAATCGACCAATCTCTCGAAACAGCCACAAAACAAAGCCTAAAAATGGCCGAATCTCTAAAAGATCAGCCCAACAAGTTGCCAAAAACCATAAACAGAGATGGAGAACTTGAAACTTGTAACTCTGACTGGTGGGTAAGCGGATTTTTTCCGGGCGTATTGTGGTATTTGTATGAAAACGATCCGGAAGACAGTTTAAAAATGTGGGCTGAAAACTTTACAATGCGCGTTGAAGACCAACAATACACCACCGATAATCACGATGTTGGTTTTATGATCTTCTGTAGCTTTGGGAACGGTTACCGCATCACCGGGAACCCGGAATACAAAGAAGTGATTCACAATGCATCAGAATCGTTGATCACACGTTTTAATCCTACGGTTGGCTGCATACGCTCGTGGGATTATGCACCGTGGAGCGCCAAATGGAAATACCCGGTTATTATCGATAATATGATGAACCTGGAATTGCTGGAATGGAGCGCCAAAATATTTAACACCACCACCTATAGTCATGTTGCCCGAACGCATGCCAATACCACTCTCGAGAACCATTTCCGCGACGATTACAGCAGCTACCATGTGATATCTTACGACACCATTACCGGAGCGGTGGAAAAGAAAAATACGTCGCAGGGGTATTCTGATGATTCGGCATGGGCACGCGGACAAGCCTGGGCCCTTTACGGTTACACCATGATGTACCGCGAAACAGGAACCAAAACATATCTGGAACAAGCAAAACATATTGCCGACTTTATTATCAATCACCCGAATCTTCCTGAGGACAAAATTCCTTACTGGGATTTTAATGCTCCTGATATTCCGAATGCCATGCGCGATGCATCGGCCGGTGCAATTATATGTTCTGCATTACTTGAATTAAGCGGTTATGTTGCAGATGAAAAAGGAGAATCATACCTTGATATTGCAGAAACTCAGCTTCGAAGTTTAAGTTCCGATAAGTATCTGGCAAAAGCCGGTGAAAATGCCAATTTCATTTTGAAACACAGCGTTGGACACATGCCCAATGGAAGTGAAGTTGATGTTCCGCTTACCTATGCCGATTATTATTTTGTTGAAGCTTTAATGCGTGCTAAGCAGCTGATAAAAGAAGGTAAACTGAAATAAAAACAAACAGCAGTAAGGTTCTCTTACTGCTGTTGTTTACGTTTATTTTCAAGTTTATATCTAACACCCGATTGATGTCAACACACCAATCAGCAATTAAACTTTATAATTTATCGCCATTTTCCAATAAATAGGCTTCGGCTTCCACGTTCCACAATCCCATGTACTTTTTGCAAAGCTTATCCAGCTCAGCATATACAGGATTTTCTTTTCCTTTCTCTTCGAATTCAGCAATTGCTGTCAACGGGAAATCAAAATGTGTATAAATCAACTTTTTACCTCCCGGAATATTTGGCAGATTCAAAGTAGCTTCAGGTACTGCATTTAAACCGCCAATGTGGGTTACCAATCCTGCCGGATCCAGTCCTGCGGTCATAATTTCCAGCGCTTCTTTCATATCGTCGGTATTACCGCCTGAAGTTCCAACAATATGCGTATAAGCGTAATGTACGTTATAGAAATTCATTTTTGCCGTGAATTCGGTATTTGATGGCCCTGCAAAAAAGTTCAGGCAACCGTCAAATCCAAGAATCGCGTCGCCCTGCTCAACTACCGGAGCAACAGGCGCAAAAACAAATACATCGTCGTAACCGCTACCGCCGGTTAATTCTTTTAAACCAGCCACAGGATCTGCCATTTCTGCTGTATTGATGTATTTCAACTCAATGCCACGCTCTTTCGCGAACTCAACGGTGTAGAGCTCAGCAGCCCGGTCCAGTCTTGTCTGGTCGATATCGGTAACCACCATCAACGATGGTTTTCTGTCCTCTCGGCGCAAAACGTAATTGATAGCTGCCAGGCCCATCGGGCCAACACCGGCAAGAATGGCCATTTTACCACCGTCAACAATTTCCATTTTATGCACGTAGCTTCCGGCAGTGGTGTGGTAATTGGCATGCATTGCACCAATCACACAACTTAATGGCTCGGCCAGCGACGCAGGGTAATAACCCGGTCCTTCATAGGCCAGCAAACAGTCCTGAACCAACACATCTTTTGGAATAATCACGTAAGTGGAATCACCGCCAATGTATTTGTACGAATAACCCGGAGCACTCAAAACACCCACCGGACCATCTTCGTAATAAATTGCCGGTTGAATAGAGAATTTTTGTCCGGCCGTAAATTTATCCTGCCAGTTGGCTCCAACTTCAACAATCTCTCCGGCAAACTCGTGACCGATCATAATCGGATTCCCGGCAATATCATCCGGAATACGTTTGTGGTCGCTCGCTTGATTGGCTGCTTTGTAACTCGACATACACAAACTGTCGGTTACCACTTTTGCCAAAATCTCATCTTCACTTATTTCAGGTAATTCAAACTCCTCCACACGAAGGTCTTTTTTACCGTATAATCGAACTGCTTTTGTCTTCATTTTCTTTTATATTTTCAGATTGAAAAGATTGAATTAGATTGATGCAGATTGAAGCTCCTATCTCGAAACTCGTAGCTCGCGGCTCGAAGCTTTTTCATCACTTATCAATAATCCTTTCCAATTTTTGTTCCTCTGCTTTTTTACTACTTTGCTTTATTAACGATTATTTTTACCGGCTTGCCGGAAATCCTTATGTTTTCCATGCGTTCCTTAACGTTTCCCGTTCGTTCCTTGTCGTTCCTCATGGGTTCCTTAACGTTCCTCATGGGTTCCTTAACGTTCCCCATGCGTTCCTTAACGTTTCCCGTTCATTCCTTGTCGTTCCTCATGAGCTCCTTAACGTTTCCCTTTCGTTCCTTGTCGTTCCTCATGAGTTCCTTAACGTTCCTCATGGGTTCCTTAACGTTCCCCATGCGTTCCTTAACGTTTCCCGTTCGTTCCTTGCCGTTCCTCATGCGTTTTTAACGGCTCCCCATGCATTCCTTAAGGTTTCCCGGACAATTTCACACGGGTCACTCCTTCTACTTTTGCCTTCAATTCCTAGTGTAACATCGACTGTCCACCCGAAATTGGCAGCGCCTGTCCGGTTTCATTTTCCTGGTCGATCAGGTATAAAATTCCTTTCACCACGTCTTTTGGCGAACATCCTTTTCCAAGTGGCACCTGGTCTAAATAAAACTGCTTCACATCGTCGATTGTTTTTGCCCCCGGCACTTTCCCTGCATTCAGGTACTGAATAAACAATCCGTTTTCAGGATCGCTCCACAGCGGACCTTCGTAAAAGTTACCCGGACAAACCGAATTCACCTTAATTTTTTCGGGTGCCAGTTCCAGTGCAAACGACTGAGTAAGTCCGATTCCACCAAATTTACCACCGGCATAGGCGAAATTCTTCTTACTTCCTTTTAAGCCCGATTTTGAGTTGATCTGAATAATATCTGAGTAATAATCCGGTTTAAAAGCATTTTGAAGTTTCAATATTTTAGAGGCTACTTTTGTGCAATAGAAATAAGCATTGTAGTTGATTTTGGTAACAAACTCAAAGTTCTCCGGTGTCATTTCATCCAAACCACCGGCACGCAACACGCCCGCATTGCTTACAAACACATCCAAACCACCAAAAGTAGCAACGGTTTCTTTCATCAAATTGGCCAGGCTATCCATATCGGCCACATTGGTTTTAACGAAAATCGCACGATTATTGCCTTTCATGGCAGCCAGTTCGGCAGCCGTTTTATTACCAACTTCTTCGTTAATATCGGCCACAACAATATTGGCACCTTCTTCGGTTAAATGGCGGGCAATACCTTCGCCAAATCCCATGGCTGCTCCTGTTACAATTATGGTTTTATTCTGAACGCGGCCAACAGATGTTCCGGCAGCAATTTTACGGCGGTAATTCTCCACCTCCCAGGTATCGATAAATGCAATTTGTTCAGGCGTCATAAAATGCTGACCGCCGAACGACTCCGAATAAGCGCTGATTTTCATCGCATCTTCAAACACATCCAAAATAGTGTCGCACTGCGCAGCATGATCGCCAACAGCCACCAAACCAATTCCTTTCAGCAAAATTACTTTTGGTGCAAAGCCGTTTGCTGAAATAAAAGCCGCGATCTTTTCTTTGGCCTCTTTCAACAGGTCTTCAACGTTTTCGGTATTTTCAATAAATACGTATTTCGATTTGCAGTAAACGATCAGGTCAGGTGTAAATGGCCTGGCCACTTTTTCAAAGGCCTGCGCGTCTTTTGCGAATTGTGCGATTACTGCATTGTTCCGAAGTTTCAGCGTTTTAATCTCCTCTTCAGAAACCATCATGCGGATGGCAGGAACAAATTCAGCAATATCATCGCGAATTGGCAGTACTTCTTCCTGCAATTCCTGTTTCAACGAATCGTTTAGTTTTGCAAATACATCGTTGTATATCGTTTCAATTTCTTCGATTGAATCGGCAGCCACAAAAATTCCGTGATTTTGCAAAAAGATGATCTGAGCTGCTTTACCTTTTTCCGCTTTGAATTTGGCCAATTGCTTTTCAACCTCTTTAAACAACACATAACCCGGATCGATATAAGGAATATAAACCACCTGGTTGCCAAACAGCTCATTGAGGTATTTTTCCACCTCATTGCCACACATCAGTCCATTTACTTTTGTTGGATGCAGGTGCACCACGTAAGCATATTCGATGGCATCGTGCATGGATGTTTCTACCGACGGACGGCGGTCTTTTGTGATGGTTGCTTCCATCAGATCGTCTTTAATCTGGCGTTCGCGCTCAAACGGATCAGCGCTGTATGTTTTTTCTGAGATCAACCCCAGCTTTTTGCGATCAAGCTTTGCAAAACCATCTTCGGTAATTGTAGCCAATGCATGACCACTGGCTTTTACCCAAATATTTTCGTAGTTTTTGTACGAGGTGTTTCCACCTCCGGCAATCACCATCTCCGGATTTTTGCCATAGAATTGCGATATCTTAATAAGATTTTCTAATCCTTCCATTTTTTCTTTTTCGCTTTGAATTTTGCTCGCAGATATCGCAGATTTGCACAGATTTTTTTTCATTTCTCTCTGCACATTACTGCATTGTCTACGTAAAATTTCTTCAGTAACTTTTGCTCGTGAACTCCCCTTTTACGTCGATTTCACGAATAATCGCTGATTTTTTTTCTCTGCGATTTCTGCGTAATCTGCGTGAAACTTCTTTTTATGCGATCATTTCTTTTATAACCGCGTTACCCAGGGTGATAAGATCGGTAACGGAACGCTCAGTACGATCGCCGTTTGCCAAAACAAATCCTTCTTCGCCATGGGTTTTTAAGTATTGATGGGCTGCGATAACACAAGCTCCGTTGTACGATACTTTTTTCAAATCTTCGGGCAGCGTATCTTCTCCGTCAACTTTCACTTCGAGAGGAAAAACTCCCGGTGTATTGTGCTCCGATCCCAGGGAAATTACATATCCTTTTTTGCTGAAATATTTAATGAATTCACGCAATTTCTGCACTGAATTCCGCGACGGAATCAGTTCGATCATGTGTACGTTCATAGCTTTTAGTTGCTCGTCCATAAATTCCCAGTCTCTTTCGAAAACAGTGATCAGATTACCTTTTCTGTCATCAAGCAAAACAGGATAACAGGGAATACCACCGGCATCCAAAATATACTCGCTTATGCGCTCCACCGGCGGGAATGATGCAGGTGATTCAGGAACAAATGCCGTACCCCCTGCTTTCAGCAATTTCCCGCGGATTTCGTTTTCAATTGCAGGAATATCGTCAGGATTCGATTTGGGCTCCACATCAAAAAGTTCGGTATAGAACATTTTTTTGCCCGACTTTTTCGGATAGTTCTCTTCCACCAAAATACGAACAGCTTTGGCAATGTGCCTTTCTCGCACCAATTCTTTGGCGTATTTTGATTTTATGTTATCGTAAGTCAGGCTCATTTCCGGGTAGATCGATTGCAAAAGATAGTTCACCTTTTCAATCATCTTCGCCACTTGTTTCTGGCTTTCAGCAATCAAATCATCCAAAAACTTTTTGCTTTCTTCCGAAACGCGGTAAGGATAATTCAGCCCTTTACCGCTGAAATAAATGCGCCCCGGATTATTTGGATCATTGATGGTAACATTGCGGCGTTGAAGTTCCGGAATCAGCCCGATAAACTCAACATTAAACAGCGGAAATACGCCATATTTTACCGCGTAATTATAAAATTCGTTATAACCGTCGGAAACAAAAAAGTCGTTAATCCCCAACACCTCAACCTCTTCGTCTTTTGCCAGATCAAATATCTGCGCAATATTATCGAAAGAGCTGAATGAGTAAGGTGTATGGATGTGACCATTAACATGAGGAATGCTAACATCGCCTCCAATTCGCATTAATGTTTCAATATCCGGGTATTCTTTTAGAAAATTCATATCAGTTATCAGTTATTGGTTAAAAAGCAGGTGTGAATATAAAAAATCCTTTCCTACCAAAAATGTATTCACACTATGCTTTTCAACTAACAAAGATTATATACCTAACTTATTTCTGCGGATTTGCTCGGCGTTTGTATAGTTGTTTTTCACAACATGACCTTTCAGCGGAACGATTTTTTCGTGAATTGCATCCAGGAACCAGTCAACCTGCGGGAAGAAATACTCTTCCAGTTCGTACGCAGGAGTAATCCAGTTACGCGAACCAACAACTACAGGAGGTGCATCCAGATCGTCGAAAGCCAGTTCTGTAATATTTCTTGCCAAATCATTCAGGAATGAACCACGAGAGTTGGCATCTCCAGAAATGATAATTCTTCCGGTCTTTTTAACCGACTCCAACACTTTTTCGTAGTTGAAAGGAACAAGCGAACGGGAATCGATAACTTCTGCTTCCATTCCATATTCTTCTTTCAGTTTATCAGCGGCTTCAAGCGCACGGTACAATGTTGCACCAATGGTAAGAATTGTAATGTCTTTTCCTTCGCGTTTTACATCCGGCTCGCCAAACGGGATTTCGTAATATCCTTCCGGCACACCGCCTTCATGGAATTGCTCGCCAATGTCGTAAATACGCTGGCTTTCGAAGAAAATCACAGGATCAGTTCCCTGCAGTGCAGTGTTCATTAAACCTTTGGCATCGTATGGCGTTACCGGGAATACCACTTTTAATCCCGGAATATGCGCTACCAGCGAAGTCCAGTCTTGCGAGTGTTGAGCTCCGTATTTCGAACCAACAGAAACACGAACTACCACCGGCATTTTAATTACGTTACCCGACATCGCCTGCCACTTCGGCATCTGGTTGAAAACCTCATCGCCACAACGTCCAAGGAAATCGCAGTACATAATTTCAGGAATTACACGTCCGCCACACATGGCATAACCAATGGCAGTACCAATAATCGATGCCTCGGAAATTGGCGAGTTAAACAAACGATTGTATGGCAACGCTTCTGTTAATCCACGGTAAACAGCAAAAGCACCACCCCAGTCGCGGTTTTCTTCACCGTAAGCGACCAATGTTGGATCTTTATAGAAACGATCAACAACAGCTTCGAAAATACCGTCGCGTAACTGGTATTGTTTAATTTTTGAGAATGGTTTTCCGTTGGCATCAAAAGCAAAACGCTCTTTTTTAGCCAGCTGCTGTACACGTGGATTTTCTTCCATCGGGTGGTTCACCTCCACTTCACGGTCTTCCATTTTATCCAGGCTCTCGTTCGAAAACATCATGTCGCCGATCAGCTCAGGATATTTCTCCATATCCATGTGAGGAGAAACTTTATCATCTATAGCCAGTTTCATCGCATATTTCATCAACTCAACGATGTCGGCTTTAATGTCTTCAAGCTCTGCTTCTTTTGCAACACCGGCTCCAACCAGATCGTTTGCATACGAAGCGATACAATCCTGTTTTTCCCATGCTTCCACTTCCTCTTTGCTTCGGTACGACGAAGCATCAGATGGCGAATGACCACTGTAACGGTAGGTTAAAACGTCGAGCAGAACCGGACCTTTTTTGTCTTTCAGCAGTTCCATTTTGCGTTTGTAGGCATCAATAACCGCCAGCGGATTGTAACCGTCAACACGCTCGGCGTGCATGCTGTCGCGGTTTACACCGGCACCAATACGAGCGGCAATATCGTAACCCATGGTTTCGCCACAGGTTTGTCCACCCATTCCGTACTGGTTATTCATGATATTGAAGATGATTGGCAGACCACCTTTGTAGGCACCTTCCCACAGCTGCTCAAACTGGTCCATCGATGCAAAAGCCAAACCTTCCCAAACAGGACCGCAAGCCATTGAAGCATCACCGATGTTGGCCACTACGATACCATCTTTTTTATTTACTTTTTTGAATAATGCAGCACCCACAGCAATATCGCCCGAACCACCAACAATAGCGTTGTTCGGATAAACACCAAACGGCGTAAAGAAAGCGTGCATCGATCCACCTAAACCTTTATTAAATCCTGTTTCGCGGGCAAAAATTTCGGCCAGTGTTCCGTAAATCAGGAAACGGCGTGCCAACGATTTTATGTTGCCCTCGTGACCTTCTTTTACGATGTTCAGAATTGTACCATCGAAGAAGTTGGTCATCACATCCATCAATTCGTCCTCGCTCATTTTATGAATAGCCGACATACCTTTGGCCAAAATCTCGCCGTGAGAACGGTGCGAACCAAAAATAAAATCCTCAACTCCCAGGTGATAAGCCATACCAACTGCTGCCGATTCCTGTCCGATCGACAAGTGAGCAGGTCCCGGGTGGTTATATTCAATCCCCTCGTATTCTCCCTTTATTTTAATGAGATTCAACATGGTTTCAAACTCACGAATCAGCGACATATCATGGAAGATATTGATGAATTCTTCGTTCGAAAAGTTAGCTTTTTCCTCTTCAATACTTTTGTTGTATTGATTTACAGGTATTTCTTTGAATTGAATTGAACCTGGCTTTCTTACTTCAACCGGATCAATAAATTGCGACTTAGGCATAATATTTTGTTTTAATTTGTTTACTTATTATTGGTTAGATTCGTGCTACTTTAACGTGGTCTCATCTATTTTATATTTTTCCCTTCGGACTGAAGACCGAAGACGGAAGAGCGAAGTTCTGTTTTTCTTCCGGCTTCGAGCTTCCTAATGCCCAAAACTGAACACGGTTTCTTTAAATATCTCCGAAACGGTTGGATGCGGAAAAACCACTTCTTCCATTTCTTTCAGTGTCATTTCGGCTTCAATGGCCATGCAGGCTCCGTAGATCATTTCACTCGATGGATTTCCGATCATGTGAACACCCAGCACTTCGCCATATTTTGCACCAACCAATACTTTGCACGATCCGCTGCCACCTTCATTCTCGGCAACAAACCTTCCGGCGTAAGCCATTGGCAGTTCGGCAATTTTATAGTCGATTCCTTTTGCTTTTGCTGTTTCTTCAGTAAGTCCAACACCCGATATTTCAGGATTGGTATAAACCACTCCCGGAATAGCATTATAACGCATTTTATCCGGGCGGCCAGTGAGGTTATTAACCACCACTTCGCCTTCGCGACTGGCAGTATGGGCCAATAATGAGAAACCTGTTACATCGCCGGCTGCATAAACGTTCGGAATGTTGGTACGCATTTTTTCGTCCACCTTAATACCACCTTTGAATAATTCAACACCCAGATTCTCCAGGCCAAAACCTGTGGTTACCGGCTTGCGGCCAACACTCATTAATATTTTATCACCTTCAATCTCGGTTACTTTTCCGTCTTTTTCGTAGGTAACTTTAGTTCCGTCAACCTTGGTAACTTTTGACGACAGATTGAACTCTATGCCTTTTTTGGCGTATAGCTGGCGCAACATAGCACTTTGTCCTTTGTCCATTCCGGTCAGAATCTCATCCAGCATTTCAATGATGGTAACTTTAGTACCAAGGCTGTTAAAAATACTGGCGAACTCCATTCCAATAACACCTCCGCCAATGATCATCAAGGATTTTGGCTGCTCTTTCAGTTGCAAAATTTCGCGATTGGTCAGTACATCATCGTTATCCTGTACTCCGGGAATTGGAGGCACAAAAGCTTCAGATCCGGTACAGATCATCACATTGGCAGCACTATACGTTTTACCTCCTGCTTCAATTTCAATACCATCGGCACTTCTCTTTTGTAACATTGCAGCGTCGTTGACAACATCAACTTTAAACTGCTTCATTTTCATGCCAACGCCGCCAACCAGTTTTTTCACCACTTTATTTTTGCGAGCCATCATTTTTTTGAAGCTAAACGACAGATCGTTTGCTTCAACACCGTATTTACTTCCGCTTTTTGCGCTATCGTAAATCTTTGCACCGTAAAGCAATGTTTTTGTGGGAATACAACCTTCGTTCAAACAAACACCGCCCAGTTCTTTCTTTTCAAAAAGAACCACTTTCAGTCCCTTTGCTCCGGCTCTTTCGGCGGCAACATATCCGCCCGGTCCGGCACCTATTATTGCTAAATCGTACTTCATTTCGGTATTATAAGTCAAAGGTCAAATTTTCAATTTCAATAGCTACCTGCTTCACAAAACGTGTTGCCATTCCGCCATCCAGTGCCTGGTGATCGTATGTCAAACTCAAGCCCATGTATGGCACAAATCCGTAAACGCCATCACCAAGATCTTTTGGTCGCGGTACAATTGTATTTACACCCAGAATAGCTACCTGTGGAAGATTGATAACCGGTGTAAACATTTCAACGCCATAATTTCCAAGGTTTGAAACCGTAAACGATGCAGCCTCGG
Organism: Draconibacterium sp.; assembly: GCF_041583095.1. Classification (NCBI taxonomy): domain Bacteria; kingdom Pseudomonadati; phylum Bacteroidota; class Bacteroidia; order Marinilabiliales; family Prolixibacteraceae; genus Draconibacterium; species Draconibacterium sp. The sequence continues at coordinate 34,431 of NZ_JBFHGM010000002.1, read as the reverse complement.
AAGAAAGCAGCTCAGGATCGATACTTCCGGTACGGCAGGCATCGGCAACTTCTTTAAACTGATTGGACAGTCCTGTAATCGACAGGTCATCTGCATTTTTAATTACAGGCACCATCAAACCGCGGTCGGTATCAACGGCCAAACCTAGATGTACTTTATTGAAATATTTCACACTATCTCCAAGGAAATGTGCATTTACATCAGGGAATTGTTTCAGCGCTTTGATAACGGCGAAACAAACCATATCGTTTAATGTAATATTCGGAGCACCTTCATTGGCTTTAATTTCTTTACGTAAGGCCAATAATCTTCTTGCATCGGCACCCAAATGGTGAGTTAACTGCGCCGAGTTCTGCAACGATTGGTGCATTGCTTTGGCAATCAGCTTGCGGATATGCGGCATTTTTTTGATTTCGAAATCACCGGCATAAACAGGATTTGTTCCAAGGTCTGACGCCTTAACCGTTCCTGCCAACCCACTTCCGGCACCAACGGCTTCCAAACCTTCGGCTTTGGCAACTTCTTTAGCCAGTGGCGAAAGTTTTGGCTGCGATGCTGCAAACGCTTTCACATCGCGCTCAATTACACGTCCACCAGGCCCCGATCCTTCAATCGATTCGTAAGGAACTGCGTCTTTCTCAGCCAGATTTTTGGCGCGTGGAGAAATTTTTACTTTTTCACCTTCAGCTTTTTCTTTCAGAACAACCTTTAGCTCTTCTTTCTCCTCAGCAGGTTTTTCTTCCACTTCTTCTTCTACTTCAGCAGCGGCAGCAGGTGCAGTTCCGGCAGAAAACTCATCTATGTTTTCGCCAGGCTGGCCAATAACGCCAATGGTTTGCAAAACAGGAACCTCATCTCCTTCTTCGCAAAACACAGCCAATAAAACACCATCTTCCTCAGCTTCCTGCTCGAATGATGCCTTATCAGTTTCATAAGCAAAGAGCGCCTCGCCCTTTTTCACTTCCTCTCCCACTTCTTTCGTCCATTCGGTAAAGATGCAGGACTCAACAGACTGCCCCTGGCGGGGCATTATTATTGGTGTAGCCATAACTTTATTAATTTTCGACAAACTTAAACGACCCAACTTGTATTTACAAGTTAATTCATAGTTTTTACTTAAACATCTAATTTACAACCTTTTTAACATATTTACAAGTAACTTGTAAATACATTTATTTAATTTTGTGTTTACATATAAAGATAAAATCGTTTATATTTGTCACTCCTGAAAAAGAAATCATTATGCGTCTGAGCAAAAATTTACCGCAATACAAAGTTGTTTACGAAATTATTCGCAAACACATATCAGATGGGGTGTACCAAAAAGGAGACATCCTCCCATCAGAAAACGAACTTTGTGCGGTGCATCAGACCACCCGCCCCACCATACGCAAGGCACTCGACCGCCTTGTTCACGAAGGCTACATCAAAAAGAAACAAGGCAAAGGGAGTATTGTGATGGGCGTTCCTCAAGGGGTTGGAATTTTGTCGTTATCGGGCACTACCAGCGCTGTAGGACAGGAAAACCTTATTACGGAGATAATTGTAAAACCGGAGATTAGACAGTGGGACACCACAAACCTGGCATACCCGCTGTTAAACGACGAGGAAGAGTTTGGCTGTATTTATTTCGAGCGACTGCGCATTATGAACAAGCAGCCGGTTTTCTACGATATTACCATGATGCCCAACATTAACCTGCGTCGTTTTATCAGCCGAAACCTGGAGAACAAATCACTGTTCAACATTTTGCGCACTATGTACGACATTGAAGTCACCGGTGGCGAACAACGCCTGATGGCCATTTTGGCCGACGATAAAATTCAGGAATACCTAAATGTAAAAGAAGGCCACCCTATTCTTCACATCAACCGAAAAATGGAAACCAGCCGCGAGGGCTTTTTTATCTACAGCCAGGTTTATTGCAACAGCGAGAAATACGCTATTTTTGGCACGTTTTAATTCTACACTTAAATAAAATCCGCTACAGTACTATAGCACAATCCATGTTTACCGGCGAATTAGTCCTTGATTCCCAACTCCAGCTTAGCAACACCGGCATTCGATAACGTATCGGCAATAACTATTGCAGCACCCAATGCACTTGAATTATCAATTTCTGATATCAGAACTTTTTTAGCCGGAAAGCTCTTTTTCAGTAACTCAATAAAGATTGGGTTTCGGGCAAAACCTCCTGAAACGTACAAAATTTCAGTTTTATCATTTTCAGGAACAACCAGCCTGATGCTTGTTACACAAAGTGCTGTCAGATCAATCATCAACTTAGTGTATGCTTGCTCATAATTTACAAAAACACGTAAATCAACTGCCTTCAATCCTTCCTCAAAACTTCCCTTGCCGTTGGGAAAATATACGGAAGTGTCTTCATATTTATTTGAAAGCTCGCGTACTAATTGCTGATTATTTTTAACAGTTTTAAATGAATCTCCGGGAACATCAAAATGTTTGGCCAGTTTTTCAACCCAAACCTCGTGGAAATGCCCCATAAATAAACGAGACGATTTCACCTGCTCTTTGTTGGGCGTCAGGAAACACAAACAATCCTGCTCCAACTCACCGGCCGTTAAAGGCTCCTCGTTGTATGGGTTCATGTTGATGCACCAGGTTCCGGTTGAAACCAAAATAAATTTTGTAGGACTGGCTTTTAAGTAGGGAACCAGCGAAGCCGAACTATCGTGAATACCGGCTCCAATTTTCACCTCTTTTCCAGCCACATCGGCCGTAAAAACCACATTATTGTTGACAGGTTCCGGTAAAACAACTTCGTTATCCGATATCCACTGATGATATTTCATTTGATCGAAATCCCACATAAAGGTATGGCACCCGATCGAGGTCGGCTCCGAAACAATTTTGTTTGATAAAGTGTATGATAAGTATTGCGGAAAATGCAACACAGATTTTACCTTCTCAAACAGTTCTGGCTTTTCTTGTTCTAACCACAGTATTTGAATTCCCGAATTCAGCAACAATCCCAACGCCGGGCTGGCCGTTTTTCGGCAAAACTCATTTTTCCCACCGTACTGCTCGAAAAGACCCGCTGCAATCGTTTCAGGAACCTCCTTTAAATAGTTGTAAACCGGTGTCAGCCGTTGCCCCTTCTCATCGAGAAACATTAACGATGCACCGTAAGTTGAAAAGTTTACTCCTTTCAAATCATATTCATTACCGGCTATAATTTCTTCAAGACTTTTGCTTATCCACGAAGCGATCAGACCGATGTCGTCGCACTCAAATCCGTCATCGTCGCTTATAACCGGAAACTTTTCTTCGTGCTGTTTTACAACCTTAAAATTGCTATCGAACAACAATATTTTTTTATTGGTTTTTCCTATATCGAAAACAGCGATTACTTCAGTCATTTTTTGAAGATAAAAATCCTCCCCTGCCTTATAAATAAGAAACAGAAAAGGATTGAAATTTGAAACTTAACTTATCTTTTTAAGAGCACGTCTTTCTCGTACTGCTGAATTTCACCAATATAATCCATACCTGTTGGAACACCCTCCTGCAAACAGTAATAATCCCAAACTGCGCTGAACGGCATTGTTTTCAATTCTTCCAACATAGCCAATCGTTCGAAGTTTTTACCGGCTTCTTCAATGGCTACCAAAGATTTTGTAGGCTCAAGAGCAGCAATAAGAAAAGCCTTTTGAGCAGCGCGCGTACCGGTTACATAGGCTCCGATACGGTTAATCGATGCATCGAAGAAATCCAAACCAATATTTACGCGGTCGAGAAAATCATTGCGCATAATTTCTGACGCAATCAGCTGAACATCTTCGTTTAATGTAACAACATGGTCAGAGTCCCAACGTACCGGACGAGTTACATGTAACAGCACCTCATCAACAAACTGAAGCACAGACGAAATTTTATCGCCTACTTGCTCGGTCGGATGGAAGTGGCCGTTATCCAAACAAATTAATTTATTGTTTTTAATGGCATAACCCAGGTAAAAATCGTGTGACCCAACTGTCATAGACTCCACACCTATACCAAACAATTTACTTTCCACAGCATCTTTCATCTGCTCTTTCGGATATTCGGTTTCCATAGCTTCGTCGAGCGATTTTTTCAGTAAAGTACGGTACCCGTTTCTGTCAACCGGAACATCTTTCGAACCATCCGGAATCCAGGTATTGTGTACACAAGGCGTACCCAATTGTTTTCCAATTTCAGCTGAAATAGCACGACAACGTTTTACGTGCTCTACCCAGAATTTACGGTTCTCTTCGTTTTTGCTCGACAAGGTAAACCCATCGGCAGCACGTTCGTGCGAAAAACAAGTGGCGTTAAAATCCATACCAATATCCTGTGCTTTGCACCAGTCTATCCAGCTTTGAAAGTGTTTTACCTCAATTTCGTCGCGGTCAACTTTCTCTCCCTGAAAATCACCATAAATGGCATGCAAATTCAGGCGCTGTTTCCCGGGAAGCAACGCCAGTACTTTTTCGAGGTCGGCGCGCATTTGCTCAATGGTTGTTGCCTTACCCGGATAATTACCGGTTGCCTGAATTCCACCTGAAAGTTCACCGTCGGCAGTTTCAAAACCACCAACATCATCGGTTTGCCAGCAATGCAACGAAATATTTACATCTTTCATTTTTGCAATGGCAGCATCGGTGTCAACCCCAATTGCTGCATATTGCTTTTTGGCTATTTCGTAAGCCTGTTTTATCAATTCACTCATGGTTATTTTTTATTTATTTCTGATTATTCCATGTAAAACACCTCTTCAAGTGGTATTGAAACCGGCGAATTGTCGGGGTTCGACTTCATAATATCTTTCATGTAAGCCCACCATTTCTGCACAATTTCGGTTTGCCCAAGCTCCTGCGAACCACCTTCGCCGCTTACTTTCTGAAAAGCAAATAAGGTATTGGTTTCTTCATCGAGAAAAATAGAATACTCGCAAACACCGGCCTCCTTTAGCAGCTGTTTCAATTCCGGCCAAATTGCATTGTGTCGTTTTTTATATTCTTCTTTTTGCCCCTCGTTGAGGTACATTTTAAAAGCCAGTCGTTTCATCTGTTAAAGTTTTTTGATTATTATCCCAGGGCATTTAATTCAGGATATAACCACTTGGCTATTCCTATTACGATAACCGATAAAAGAATGGTTCCGATTCCGATAAGAATCATATTGAAAGCCTTCCGGGAAACACTTCGCCACTCTTTCCGGTAAAATCCCCACAGGTTGGCAGTAAGAATGATAGTTGCCATGTGGAGCGTCCAGGAACTGGCGCCGTTGCCGATTTTGGTTTCCCCCATTCCGTAAAAAAAGAACTGAAGAAACCAGGTGGTTCCTGCAAGTGCACAGAAAAGATAGTTACGCAATAATGGCGTTTTTTTGTTGACAAAATCGCTGCCGGTTTTATTTTTTAAGATCAGCGCAAGCGACCACAAAAAGTTGGTTGTTAACCCTCCCCACAAAATCACAAAAAATATGATGTTGTTTTCGAAGAGGTATTTAAATCCGCTGCCATTTTCTGTTACAAAAGAATAGCTCTGTTCCACCGCCATCGTCCGGGCCACTTCAGCCATTTCTTTTCCGGTATCGATACCGAAACTAAAAAACGCACTTAAAACACCCGAAATAACGGCTATTATAAGTCCTTTTGTAAGTTTGAATTCTTCGTTAACACCTTCCTTATTACCCGCCAGATCGCGGTCTTTGATAATTCCGGCACGTCCACTCAAAATAATCCCAACTACCAGAATAACAATACCCAGTAACACTATTCGGCCACCTGTTGAGCCAAAAAGATCAGAAAAAGAAAGTCCATCGGGAAGTAAATCGGCAACACCCGGAATATTACGTAAAATCGGTAATCCGAGCGATCCTACCACTGAAGTGATACCTAACAAAACCGAATTACCCAGCGACATGCCCAGGTAACGAATTGCCAAACCATATGTTAGTCCGCCAATTCCCCATAGTAAACCCATTATGTAGGTATTGCGGATAACACTTCCTTCGGCTGATTGCAATATTCCCTGCCAATCGGGGATCGTTAAAACAACAGCCAGGTAAGGCATAATTAGCCATGAGAATATTCCTCCTGTTATCCAGTAGATTTCCCAACGCCATTTATTCACCCAGTTATAAGGCATGTACCAACTTCCGGATGCCATACCTCCAAGCGAATGAAAAATAATTCCAAGTAAAGCCTGCATTTTGATTAATTTTTAATTGGTTTGAAAAAAGTTCTAAGTTCTAAGCTTTTAAGACAAGTCAAAAATATTATGCTTTTTTTAGCTCATCAATACAGAAACTGGCAAATAATTTATATTTTTTGGCACAATTTCAATGAACGAGTATTTTAAATATCTAACAACAAGTGAAGAAGATATAGACTGGGGTTTATATTTAAAAGTGGCCGGATATGCACGTATAAAACCTAACACTTTATACCCTCCACAAGAACATCCTTCTGAATACTTCTTTGAATGGAAAAACGGAAGGAGCCTGCACGAATTTCAGTTAAACTACATTACTGAAGGTAGTGGTATATTTGAAAACTCCTATGGTAAATACCAGGTAAAACCGGGCAGTTTGCTTGTTATCTTCCCCAATGAATGGCACCGCTACCGCCCCATAAAAAAAACGGGGTGGGTGGAAAACTATGTAGGTTTTAACGGAAGTGTTGCCAACCATCTTTTAAAACACCCTACATTCTCGGTACGGCAACCTGTTATACAATGTGGCATTCGCGAAGATATTATCGATTCGTATTTGAAAATATTTGACCTGGTTGAAAAAGAGCAACCCGGGTACCAGCAAATTGCTTCAGGAATGGTTGTAAAACTGCTGGGGTACATTATTTCATTCGAAAAACGAAAAGGATTCTCCGGAAAACAAATCTCCAAAGTAATTGAAGAGGTGCGTTTTTTAATGCGGCAAAATGCGGCTCAGGAATTCGATTTGGAAGAGCTCGCACGTCGGCACAATGTTGGCTATTCGTATTTTCGGAAAATGTTCAAAAAATACACTGGTGTTTCGCCCGGCCAGTATCATTTACAATTGCGTATAATTCGTGCCAAAGAACTGCTGATTTCTACCGATAAAAGCATTAAAGAGATCAGCCTTGAGCTTGGCTTTCAAACCATTCATTATTTCAGTTTAATCTTTAAAAAGAAAGTTGGCATGAACCCTTCGGAATTCCGAAAACGCCTGAATTAATGATTAAAAAAACGTTTCAAAGTTTAATGTTGGTATTTCTTCAAAAACCCGTAAATATCATTGCTCATCCTTGTAAACAGAACTAAGTTGGCGCAGAAAATTGAGTTTCAAAAAAAATCGGTTATTTTGTGGTTTTTAAAATATTCAGACATTGGCAAATCTTCATCTTAACGTTTCAGAGGTACTCGACCATATTTCTTTAGATTGTGTAATATTTGGTTTTCACGACAATGAATTAAAAGTTTTAATGCTTCGGCTAAAGCACACAAAAGCTTATGCTTTGCCCGGTGGTTTTTTAAAACACGAAGAAACGCTGGAACAAGCCGCCGAACGAACCCTGAAAGAACGAACCGGATTGGACAATATATTCCTGAATCAGTTTAAGGTTTTTAGCGATCCACTTAGGGATAAACCGAAAAAAGACGATCCTGAGTTTTTAAGAAACGAACCGCCCGAAGTGGTTGAGTTTTTCAAAAAGCGTTTTATCTCGGTTGGATTTTATGCGCTGGTTGAGTTCTCGAAAGTAGATCCCCAACCCGACGCACTTTCGGAAGCCTGCGAATGGATAAGCCCGTTTGCCAATGTTGAAATGTTTATCGACCACAAAGATATTATTGATAAAGCACTGACAACTTTGCGTATTCAACTGAATCAGCAACCTATTGGGCTAAAATTGCTCCCCCGAAAATTTACCATGCCGCAATTACAAAAACTGTACGAAACGATTTTGGGCCGCGAACTCGACCGCAGAAATTTTCAGCGAAAAATTTTATCGTATAAAATCCTGAATAAACTTAATGAACGGAAAACCGGCGGAGCCCATAAAGCACCGTTTCTGTACGAATTCAACCGCGAGAGCTACAAACAAGCGCTGGAGGATGGTTTGAGTGGAATTTGGTAGCACTTTTAGCTACACAAAATGTTTCCGAACAAAAGTGCGGCTAACCCACCACAACAAAGTAAGAAAGAATACAAAACCAATAATGGTAAATAAACCTATCGACAGGTTTTGTGTAGCCTTATCGATTGTCTGAAATACCCAGTGCGTTGGAAAAACCCCAAACAGATGCACAAATTTTTCGGGAACAAAAAACGCTGCTACCGGAATCAACACCAGCATATTAAATGCTTTTATATACACCATTCCCTGCATACGGTTTTGCACAAGTGAATTTATTGCCAATGCATAAACCGGAACCACCAACGCCGCCAGAAACGAAATAAGCAGTATCGCCAACACCGATACCTCGCAAATAGTTTGCACCGACAATAAAACCAGGTTTAAAACAATTGTAAATAAATACGGTATCAAAAAACGAGAAAGCACATATTCCTTCTTGTTTAGCGGAACAACTCCATAAACTTTTGCAACATCCGACTCTTTCTCATCAATAAGCACCATGCTACTGATAAAGCTAAACATTTGAGTGTTTTCAATAACGCCAATCACTAAAAACAATGAAAGGTACGGAGCCAAAATCGCATATTTTTCAATCAACGGAGGCACTGCCCAAATAATTAGCGCAAGCAGAATTACGGGCAACACCAGAAATGATCTCAGCGACGGATCGCGAAAGATCAACTTAAAATCAGTAAAAGCCAGTTTAAAAATCTTTTTCATTTCCGGTGTTTTATTGGTGAACTATTTTTCTTAAAAATCGGCGATATGCAAGCCAGTAGAAAAGTGGAATAAACACCACAATTGATGCTATTGCAAAACCAAAATTAATTGCTGTTCCGCTTACCGAATAATCGATAAGATAGAGACTTCCCTGTATGGGGAAAATGTATTTCACTACTCCCATTTCAAAAACACCGAGATATTGAAGAAGTGGCAGGTTTACAAATGCCAGGAAAACAGGGATGGAAGTCATGGCAAATTTTAAAAACTCGTTTGAGAAAGTCAGCATGTACAAGCCCAACAGCGACGATAGGATACAAATTGAGAGTGAACCGATTGCATACCAGGCAATATTAAAGTCAAATCCTTTAACTGAAAATGCCAGCCCCAATGAACACACCATTCCAATTAACGAGACTGAAATAACTTTCGACAAAAACAGATGATGCAGATTAAAAGGGGTTACAAATATGGCTTGCAAAATCTGGTGTTTCATCTCGATATAAATGGCCAGTGCAATAAAAAAGTAACCAATTACCGAAGGATCATTCAGAACAAGTGCGACCAGCAGTTTATCCAAACTGCCAATATCGCGGAGGAAATACAGCACCAGTCCATACATGAGTGTAACCACAAAACTGATCGTTATTATGCTGTTCTTTTGCAATAGAACGAACTGCCATTTAAGTTGCGAACCAAAACTATTCATCACCCAACGATTTTCCGGTTACACGAATAAAAACCTCTTCCAAAGTTGCCTCCAGCGTATGAATGCGCTTTACCTCATCCTGTTTTAAAAATTCCAGAAACTGTGGGTTTGCGCCAATATCTTTCAAAGGAAATTCCTCAGAATTTCCGTTTTTCAAATCAACTTTAACAGCTGCTTTTCCGTAACTGCTTTTCAGGTTGCGCGGAGTGTCAGTGAGCACGAGTTTTCCATCTACGATAAACGATACGCGGTCGCAAATACCATCGGCCGTTTCCATACTGTGCGTGGTTACAAAGATGGTTTTTCCCCGGTTTTTCAAATCCAGGATATGCTGCTTTATTTTGTGCGCATTTACCGGATCGAGGCCGGTTGTTGGCTCATCAAAGAACAAAATATCCGGATCGTGCTGAATGGCCCTTATAAAATTCAGGCGCATTTTCATTCCTTTCGAATAGGTCTCTACCGGCTTGTCCATGGCATCCAGCAGGTCAACCATTTCAAAAAGTTCTGTACTGTTATGTTTTTTTCCGTTTGGGTAGAAAGCAGCAAACAACTCCAGATTTTCCTTTCCTGTCAATTTCAGGTAATGATTGGGTAACTCAAATCCAACACCAATACGTTCGAAGTACGAATTGTTCCACTCCGAAAGGTTTTTCCCATCAATTTTCACCTGTCCTTTGTAGCCTTCCAGAATTTTGTACAACACCTTTTGTGCGGTACTTTTCCCGGCTCCTGAAGGCCCGAGAAAACCAAATATCTCACCTTTTGTAATCGAAAAGTCAAGACCTTTTAATGTCGGGCCATCGTTTCCGGGGTATTGAAACACCAAATTTTCAACCTGTATCATTCGTTTAGTTTTTATCAAAAGCCGGTTTGGCCAGTTTTATATAGTCAGCAACTACCTGCATTAAATCGTTCTTTTTACCGAAGTAAACCGGCTGTTGCTTTTCAATGCTTTCCTTGGGATTGATTACGTCGTTTACTTCCAGCTGTTCCTGAATACTGATGCCCAGTTTATACAAGAAAAATCCCTGTGTTTTTACCGGAATATCAGAACGGAACAAGCCCTTTTGAACTTCATATTCCACCATCTTTTCAAAGCCTGCCACCACCTGCGACAGCAATTCGTTGTACAAATGTTTGATGGAAGGTGAATTGAGATTTTGTGTCAGGTTATGCAAAAAATGACTTTGTAGCGGATTTTCATCGTCAAAGCGAAATCCGTGTTCGTACAAAGCAGCAAAGTAAGCCCAAAAGTCGGGATAATTTTCGCGTTTTACCGATTCGGTATACTTTATTTTAACGGCAACCGATTCGTTTACCAAGTACATAAACAAATCCAGCTTATCGTTAAAATACTGGTAAATACTTCCTTTGGCAATTCCGAGTTGTTTTACCACCATCGATATGGAAGCTTCATCAAAAGTCTTCACCGCAAACTCTCTCAAAAAAGCATCTGTGATTTGCTTTTTCTTTTCTTCTTTTAGTTTTATGAATGTTTCTTTTGGCATAACTATGACTACCTGGTCACAAATATAAAAACAAAAATGACTACCCGGTCATAAATAGTAAAGAATGAATCCATGTTTTAAAACAACCAAGTGTTATAAACAGACACGTAAAGACCCCGAAACAAGTTCAGGGTGACGACAGAACAAACACAAAAAATAGTATTAACACCAAATACAAAGAATTTAGGATTGAAGTTTCTGAAGCACCGCATCCTTATAACTGCGGCTTACCGGAATTTGCTTTTTACCGATTTCGATTATTTCTGAAGTGAATGAGCTGATAGCATTAACGGCTACAATAAATGAGCGATGCACGCGCAGAAAATCCTGCTGAGGCAATTTGGCTTCGATGCTCGAAATGGTTTCGCGGGTTACAACGGTTTTATCAATCAGGTGTATTTTAATATAGTCGGCAAGACTTTCAATATAAAGGATCTCCGGGAAATTTATTTTTATCATTTTACGGTCGGAACGTACAAATACCGATTCGCTTTTCTCGGGCTCAATTCGTGCCGGCTCGTCAAAATCCAATTGCTGATTTTCGCTCAGGTATTTATTAATACTTTGCATCAGGCGACCAAACGAAATAGGTTTGAGTAAATAATCCACAGCTTGCAAATCAAAACCATCAACAGCATACTCGCGATAGGCAGTAGTAAAAATCACTTTTACCGAATTATTAATGGATTTGGCGAATGATAAACCCGAAATCTCCGGCATATTTATATCGAGAAAAACCAAATCGATAGAACGATTGCTGATCACATTAAACGCTTCGATGGCATTTTTACACAACGCCACAACTTCAATGGTTTCGATCTTCCGGAGATGGCTTTCCAGAATTTCGCGCGCCATGGGCTCGTCATCAACTATAATACAACATATCTTTTTAGTCATTTTCCCGCTTGGTTTGTTCAGTTTTTGCCAGGTCGCAAATAACAAGTTTTGCATTGTACCAGTTGTCTTTTACTGCGTGCGCCAGTTCATAATTGTTCGGATAATTCAAATCCAGTCGTTTTCGAATATTCAGAAGTCCGAGCCCGCCATTTTTGTGCTCGTTACCCTCATCAATAAACGAATTTGCAATTTCAAATTCCAGGCAGTCATTGTCTACCCGCACTTCAATTTTAATGCGCAAAAATCCATCCACTAAGTTACCGTGTTTAAAGGCATTTTCAACAAAAGGAATCAGCAACATTGGCGCCACCTGAATTTCCTCATCCACTTCTGTCGATTTAAAATCCACTTTCAGCGTATCCTGAAAACGTACTTTCTCCAACTCGATGTACTCCTGAATGTGCAACACCTCTTCTTTCAAACTTACCAGCGGTTTATTTACCTGGTACAATATATAATCGAGCAAATTCGAGAGTTTCAGAATAATATCGGGCGTTTGTTTCGACTGTTTTAAGGCAAAACCATAAATCGTATTTAAAGTATTAAACAGAAAATGCGGATGAATCTGGCGTTTTAAATAATGCAACTCCTGCTCCTTTAACTGAAGCTGCGTTTCAAGTATTTTGTTCTGTAACTCCTTGTTTGCCGTGGCGGTTTTAAAACTCTGATTCAGAATACTTACAAAACTAATTACGCCAACAACAATAATAACCAGCAGCAAAACAAAGAAGAAGTTTTTGCTCATTGGCGGCATCTCATCCAGATTAAATTTAAGTACCAAAATCAGGCAAGTGTAAATAAGCAACGAGATGACATAGGAAATATAAACGAAAGTGTAAAAACTGTACAGCGCAAACTTCCAGTAATGTTTAGCCAGCAAATACCGCGGAATAAGGCGGTAATTAACAAAGTAGGTAACGGCAATGGTAAGCGGCAATAATCCGCTCGAAAACCACAGCGCATAATCTACTTTATCCGAATTGTAGCTAAAAAAATAGAAAAAGAAAAACCATACCGCCACCCAGAACAGCGAATGGAAAAGAATCGTTTTAAAATTTATTTTCTTCCAAAAGTTCATTAATACAATACTACTTATTTTTCGTGAACCGGCATTTTTTTAGCGACGAATTGCGGGTTTTCTTCGCTTTGTTGCATTCATAACATTTCATTTTCGGTTTATAAGCTTAATTTTGAAAAAACACGTACAGAATCTTCCATCTGTCGCAATAAAATAAATGCGATCATTTTCTGACATACATTTGATTAGTATTTATTTAAAAACTAAAATTATGAATGCACTGATTGAAAAACTTAACGATGGCGGCCCTGCTTTTACTTACATTATTGTACTTACATTTCTGGTACTAATTGGGCTGTTTGTACGTGGAATTTTAATGAAAGGGGAAAAATACAAGACCATTGAATTAATGAAGCAAATAAGTTGGTTTGCTGTAGCCTGGGGATTTTTGGGGCGTACTTTCGGACTGATTATGATCTTCGATAAAGTTCAGGCAATGGGCGATGTAGCGCCAAGTGTATTTGCCGACGGATTAAAAATAGCCCTGGTTGCTCCTTTGTGCGGAATTCTTGTTTTTGCTTTAACACGATTGGGTATTGTTGTACTCGTAAGTCTGCAAAAAAACTACCAGCCACAGGAAAACAATTAAACACTATTGTCATTTCGAACGAAGAGAGAAATCTGTTACTTTTAAACTATAATGTAACAGATTTCTCCTCATTCTTCGTCGAAATGACATTTCACTTTTTTTGCCTTTTCTATCCGCATAGTGCATAATTTCAACACTTGCCTAGTTTTGTTGTTGCTTAATAATAACATCAACAAAATAAGCACTAAATTAAACCAATCGAAAGCATCGACGACGTTATCCTTATTCTGGATTCTATTATAGAAGACTCGTTGAAAACCGGCGACACACTGGGTTATTTTGCTGTGCTCTACCAAAAAGTAACGGTTAAGGTAAAAGAGGAAATTCAGAATAATTATTTTGATGATGGCCCGCGAATGGAAAAACTGGATGTTGTTTTTGCGAAGCGCTACATCGATGCCTATTTTGCTTGGAAAAACAATGAGCCGGTAACTCAATCGTGGGCGATTGCTTTTACGGAAACCCGAAACAATAATCTGCTGGTGGTTCAACACCTTTTATTGGGGATGAACGCCCATATTAACCTTGATCTTGGAATTGCGGCGGCAGAAATTTCAGGCAGCAATACCATCGCTGAGTTGGAAGATGATTTTAACCGGATAAACGACATTCTTGCTTCGATGGTTGACGAAGTGCAAAACGGACTTTCTTCCATCTGGCCATTTCTACGGAAGTTGCTTTTGTGGCTGGGGCAGGCCGATAATTTACTGGTGGATTTTAGTATGAAAATCGCGCGTAACGGCGCCTGGAAATTTGCCAAAGAAATAGCTGCAGTTGAGAAAGTCGACTGGCCGGAAACAATCAGGATCAGAGACAAAAAAGTAGCTGATAAAACCCGGCTGATAACAGATCCCGGGAAAGTCATCCGCTTTTTGTTCCGTGTAATACGCTGGACCGAACGAGGCACGGTTGCCGATAAAATTGAAAAATTAAGGCGATGAGATTTGCTTTCACCGCCCTAGTTTTTTGTTTATACGCTAAGCGCGTAAAATTTATTAACCTTCAATCTTTTTATTAACGATATCCAAAATTGCCGCCTCTTTTTCTTTAGCTGCCTTCAGCAAATTCTCTGCTTTTGTCAAAGCCTTTTCCAGGTATTCAGCATCGGCAAATCCGGCCGCATTAATTTTCACATTCAGGTAAGCACCGTGAACAGCTGTGCGTACGCACAAAGCCCCTACCCCGGCATCGGAAACCGAGTTTGGATTTCCAACTTCAGCCATGGCCTGCATCACTTCCAGCGAATCGTGCGCCAGTTGCATTACTTTTAACGGCACTTCAATGGCATTTTTTGTAGCATCGTGAATGGCTTGTTTACGTTCAACTTTTTCCTGCTTGCTGGATTTTGGCAATCCAAAAGCAGCCATAATTTTATTGAATGCATCGGTATCTTCATCTACGCAGTTCAACAATGCGGTGTGGTAATATTTGCCTTTTTCAGCCCAGTCGGAGAATTCTTCCCAGCGTTCGTCCCAACCCCGTTTATGCGCCGACAGGTTGGCTACCATAGCCCCTAAAGCGCCTCCCAAAGCACCAACATAGGCAGAAATGGAACCTCCACCCGGAGCCGGCGATTCAGAAGCAGTTTCATCTTTAAACTGCGTTAAAGTCATATCAATCAACTTTTTCGCCGATTTATCTTCAATCACATATTCAATGATCTTCTTTTTAGGATCGAAAGGCCCAAGTTCATCCAACCCAAGAGATTTTATCGCAATCTTTATAATCTCCACATCCGAAATTCCGGTTGAACGCTCCTGTTTACGCAGAAAATATTTCCCGGCATCCAACATCGCCTGTAGCGGAATTAAGCCCACCAACTCTGAACCGGTTACACGAATTCCACGTTCGATAGCTTTTTTGCAGGTTTCATCAAAAGCTACGTGCACAGGCGTAACTGTTATGTCGGTCAGGTTAATCGAGATTTGGGCAACTCCATATTCTTCGATGTACCAGCCAATGGCACGTGTCTTTTTCAAACTGCCCGGTATGCGAACCGGCTCACCGTTTTCATCCGTAACAATTTTTCCGGTAATGGGATCTCCTTTGCGTTTTACACGCCCGGCTTCACGAATATCAAAAGCAATAGCATTGGCACGGCGGGTTGAAGTGGTATTCAGATTGATATTGTATGCTACCAAAAAGTTACGTGCACCAATAGCCGTTGCACCACTGCCGGCTACCCGATCGTTCCATTTATTCGGACCAAAATCAGGTTTCCAACGCTCGGTGGTAATGCGCTCTTTTAAAGCTTCGTATTCGCCTGAACGACAATTGGCCAAACTGCGGCGTTCTTCTTTAAACGCAGCAAACTCGTAGCTAAACACAGGAATTCCAAGTTCTTCGCCAACGCGTTGTCCGAGTTTCCGGGCGTATTCAATGGCTTCTTCCATGCTAACATTGGCAACTGGCACCAGCGGACAAACATCGGTGGCTCCAAAACGCGGGTGTTCACCATGGTGCTGACTCATATCGATCAACTCGGCAGCGCGTTTTATTCCACGAAAAGCTGCTTCTATAACATCATCCGGCGTACCAACAAAAGTCACCACTGTGCGGTTGGTGGCTTTTCCCGGATCAACATCCAGCAAACTGATGTTGGCCACACTTTCGATGGCATTCGTAATTTCCTTGATTATACTCATATCGCGCCCTTCAGAGAAGTTTGGGACGCATTCGATAATTTTTTTCATATCGTTTAGTTTTTTCTAACCACAAAGGTTCGCAAAGTTTATCACAAAGGACATCCAAGTTTATACTATAACTCTCTTAATTCCGTATTTCAAACTTTTTACATTAAAATTGACTAACTATCCCAGTTTACAATTTGCCAACTTTTGATATGTAAGTATTTGTGCCAGATGAACATCATTTAAAGCTTCAACTGACTTTATTTCAATCACTATTTGATCTTCAACCAATAAGTCTATGCGATATCCAGCATCTAATTTCACCTCTTTGTAAACCAAAGGCATTGGTTTCTGAGCCTCAACCTTAAGTTCAAGTTGCTCTAATTCATATTTCAAACACTGTTCATATGCACTTTCCAGCAACCCCGGACCTAATTTGGAATGTACTTTAAAAGCACAATCAAGTACTTTTTTAAATAGCTTCTCTCTTTCCATTTCTTTGTGCTACTTAGTGATTAACATGGTGGGACTTTGTGGTTAAATACATAAAATTTTCAATCCGAAAATATAAATCAGTTTGGTTTTTACATATGATTTTTTGCAGTGATTAAAAACAGTCAGGCTGAGCGGTGTCGAAGCCTAGAAGTTTTGCACTTCCCCGTTAATAATCACCGTTTCTACCAGGTTTGAACCGTATGCATACGGCAAATACTCAATTCCAGGAACTTCGCTGGTAATAAATAGGTTGGCAATTTTTCCGCGGGCAATACTTCCGTAGCTTTCGCTAATTCCCATAGCGTAGGCCGTGTTTAGCGTGGTGGCGTTAATCACTTCTTCGGGTAACATTTTAAAGTTGATACAGCCCATTGCCGATATCAAACTCATGTTTCCACTGGGTGACGAGCCGGGATTAAAATCGGATGCCAGCGCCACCGGCAAACCGGCTTCTATCATTTCGCGCACCGGCGACAATTTCATATTCAAAAAGAATGCTGCTCCCGGTAATACTGTCGGCATGGTTTCCGAATCTTTTAACGCTGCAATTTCTTCCTCTCCCACATATTCCAGGTGATCGACCGAAAGGGCATTGTATTTCACTCCGGCCTGAATACCACCCGTTAATCCCAGTTCGTTGGCATGGATTTTTGGCCGTAAACCGTATTTTAAACCGGCCATAAGAATTCGTTCGGTATCTTCCACCGAGAAAAAGCCCCGGTCGCAAAATACGTCAATAAAATCGGCCAGTTCTTCGGCAGCTACCTGCGGAATCATTTCATTAATGATGATATCGACATATTCTGCCGGATTGTTTTTATACTCCGGCGGAATGGCGTGTGCCCCCAGAAAATTGGCACGCACACAAATGGGCGAAGTGTGTTTAATCCGTTGAATTACACGCAACATTTTCAATTCATCTTCGGTGTTCAGGCCATAACCACTTTTTATTTCCACTGCTCCGGTTCCCATTTTTACAATCTCCAAAACGCGCTCCATGGCACTTTCGTACAGCTCATCTTCCGAAGTTTCGTACAACAGTTTGGCCGAATTCAATATTCCTCCTCCCCGGCGTGCAATCTCTTCGTACGACAAGCCCTTTATGCGGTCCACAAATTCTTTTTCGCGAGGTGCCGCATAAACCAGATGCGTGTGCGAATCGCAAAAACTGGGGTAAACCAGCCGATTCGAGCAGTCGATCTCTATCAGCAGGTCATCATCAAAATATTTGTCTTTTAGCTGATCCATTGTGCCGAAGTCCTCAATCAATTCATCGCGGATAATCAGAAAGGCATTTTTTATGGTATTCACTTTTGCCATTTCTTTTCCGGCTCTGAACAAAACGGGTTGATCTTCAACCTGAACCAGCTCTTTTATATTTTCAAGTAATAGTTTCATTCCTGTGCTGTTATTCTGTTTGTTTTAAAAAGGTACAAAAATGCATGCATAAATCAACCTTTTACATCCTGATTTTGGAATGATGGATATCAGCAAATCAAATTCGGGCCCGGAAAAACAAAAAATTGCGGGGTTAACCTTTATCGTGTTCTCACGTATTAGTGGGAAACTTTAATCACAACTATTATGAAAAACTTATTTCTTCTTTTTGGGCTTTTAGCTCTGCTAATGGCTTGTCAAACTGTTGATCCCGAGCAGGAAAAAGCTGCCGTTGAAACTACATTAAACGACTTTTTTAACGCCATGGAAGAATTCAACTACGATGCCATGCGCGCATTATGTACAACAGATTTTAGTGTGTACGAAACCGGTTTCGATCATGCTGATCTCGATGGCCTGATTGCGTCGGTAAAATCGATGGAAGGAGCCAACCTAAACATTACACTTGATATCGATAAAACGGAAGTGGTTGGCGATATGGCGCTGGTTCTCCTTCAGTTTAATGCTGCAATTGAGAGTGGCGGCGCAACCATGAATATCGAGGCAAATGAAAATTATGTATTAAAAAAAGAAAATGGAAAATGGCTGATGCATTACTGCCACAGCACACACTTACCCAATAAAAACGATAAAAATATGGCCAGCCTGCATTTGCTAAAAGTACCTGAAGACAAGTCGATTGACACACTGCTGGATGCCCTGAATAATTTGAATCAGGCCATTGCCGAAATGGGTTTCTGGGATTGTGGTTATACGGTAATGAAGGTGGTTCCGGACAGTAACGACGAGTTCAACTACTTTATAAAAGGCAACTGGATAAACCAGCAAATCTACGATGCCATACACGATAGTGAAGCATGGAAAACAATTACCAACAATTTTCCTGAAGAAGCTTCCAGCCTAATGGACGACCAGATTTATTTGCAAGTTGCAGATTTATAGCAGAATTTATTTCAGTAAACCATCCGTATTTCTTATGAATTATGGATGGTTTATTTTTTATTATGGATTATAAATCTGTGGTAACAAACTCCGATTCCTGCAGCGATTCATGAAAATGAATCACCTCCCACTTATTATTCTTCTTTTGCAGCACCAGTGTACTTCCGCATTCAGGAAAGCTTATCGTGGAGCCCGGGAAATAAAATTTCCCT
Source organism: Draconibacterium sp. (assembly GCF_041583095.1). Classification (NCBI taxonomy): domain Bacteria; kingdom Pseudomonadati; phylum Bacteroidota; class Bacteroidia; order Marinilabiliales; family Prolixibacteraceae; genus Draconibacterium; species Draconibacterium sp. The sequence continues at coordinate 15,143 of NZ_JBFHGM010000002.1, read as the reverse complement.
TTATAGGGCATGGTAACAATAGCAACATCGCGGGTAACTATCCGAATATCGGGAGATGAAAAGCTAAAATCTACTTTTTCAAGATTATCGAATATCCCATGAACCTCTTTGGTAAAAGCATCCACATTCATTGTTTCTCCATGAATTCCGATGTACTTAAAATCTTTATCCAGCAAAAAATTAGCCTCGAAGGCCTGGTTTACATCCATGTTTTTCATACCATCCATCATGGTATTAATGGTGGTTTGCACCTCTTGGGCTAAAACTTCCTTTTCTGTTTCAGAAAGTGGCTTTTCAGCATTGTTTGTACAGGCAGCAAGCAAGAACAAACCTGCGGTTAAAAGGATTGAAATGGTTTTCATTTGATTAGTAATTTTGATTTGAGTTAAAGTTATGGTGATTTTTGAGAATACTTACATTGAAATGAGATTGCCAATAATTTCATCAGGAGTAGTCAATTCTCCCGACACGTTTTCCTGGTGAAAATAGTTGTACCAGCCGGCTTCCATCACAAGGGCTTCAAATTCTTTCTTCATATCCAATGTTGGAAATTTCCAGACGGCATAAAAATCAAAATTAGCCCGATGGGTTGTGGCCTCATCGTTTATGCCCCAGCCAACAATTTCTACTCCCTTGTTGAGCAAGGCCTGCACATGCGGCCCAATTTGTTCAAGGTAAATGCCACGCTCGTCATGCGACAGCTGTTTCCAGGCATCACTTGCACTCCACAATTCGATAAAACATTCCATAATTGTTTGATTTTAGTTACTACCTACAAACAGACCGCCCCGGCCTGCCTGAATTTCAGACTTTATAAGTTACGAAATAAACACCTGAAAAACAACGCATTATTAAACAGCAGACCCAATAAGCCCACTACTGACTTTTTTCACCAAACCGCTGATAAAAACCATTTAATTTCTGTTTATTGCTACATAAGCCGAATGAAATAAATCCAATCGCCGGTGCCAATCATTTTTAGTAATTAAATCTTTGACTTTGAACATTTTTCATCAGGCAAGCGTTCTCTAATATCATAATCCTGTTAACCCATTATCCATATATACATTCTGGAAAATCCCCGGTGTTTAACCATTAATTAAAAGCTTGAGAATATGCCCTACTTTATCGATAATCACGAGCTAAATGGTGATACCCATACCGAAACAATGGTACAAAAGCACCTTAAGGATATTAAAGTTCAACACCTGTACAATTGCCGGAAACTAGGTTACTGGTTCGACGAAAAACGAAAGGTTGCCTTTTGTTTATTTGAGGCCCCCAACCGCTCGTGTATCGAAGAACTGCATAAGAAAGAACATGGCAATGTTACCAACCACATTGTTGAAGTTGACTCGCGGATTATTGATTTTTTTCTCAAACAAATACAATCGCAACCCCAGGCAGAAATGGTCGATATAAACAACATGAGCACACAGCCGCTTACAATTATAGTGGCACTAAGTATCGATTCGAACGAACTGTACGGTTTAGAATTAGACGAGCGGCGTGCCCTGGTAAGGTTGTTCAAAAAACTGGTAATTGACTATTGCAAACACTTTAAAGGAACCTTTATTGTTCGCGATCAATATGCATCGCAACTAACTTTCGAAACAGCAAGTGCTGCGGTTTATTGTGCCTTAAAAATTCATAAAGAATTTGCACCTATCCTAAGTAACCTGCAACGAAAATTATTTCTTAAAGTGGGCATAAGCGGATGTTTCCTCGAAAATATTAGCAATAGTGAATTTCAGCAATCGGTAAAACTAGCCAAACGTTTGTGTTACGTTGCCACAACGCAAATACTGGCTACCCTCGAAGTACGAAATTTATTTCAAAGCGAAAGCATGAAAGTGGTGATTAAAGGAGATCGTATAAAATCGGTTTCGCCCGACGATGCGCGGTTTTTAACCACACTGATGGATTACATGGAAAAACACTGGAAAAATCACGACCTGCATGCCTCAATGCTCGAACAACACCTGGGATGCAGCAAATCGCAGATTTACAGAAGAATGAAAATGCTTATTGCGCAGTCGCCAAATTCGTTTATTAAAACGTATCGCCTTAATCGTGCCAAACAACTGTTGCGCGACAAAAGCGGCAACATCTCTGAAATTGCTTTCGATACCGGTTTTAGCAGCCCATCCTACTTCTCGAAATGTTTCCAGGAAGAGTACGGAATAAAACCTTCCAGCTTCCAGGCGGAAATGATAAAAGCTTAAAATCACCTATTAAATACTTAATGGTCTTTTTTTATTCTTTTTTGAATCAAAATTGATAACACCTGTACCCTCTTGTGCCGTAAATTTGCATATAACAGTTCAATGGATGACAATTTGAAGAACTAACCCAACACAATAAACCCTATATTTTTAGCTATTAGTTAGGTCCAAAACATTCAGATTATGGATATTATTTTGGCAAGTAACAACAATGAAAACAGAGATATTAAAACAATTAAAAACAAGTATTTGAAAACTATTAAAACTCAAAGTCATGAAAACAATTAAATTATTATTCGTTTGTATGTTGGCAACCCTGTTTGCTTATGCACAAGAAAATGTACCTCCCTACATGATGACAGACGTGGAAGTAACACCTCCCAAGTTTACAGCGGTTAAGTATAGCCCTGTTGACAATACAAATTCGCTAAAAACCTACATCGCCAATAATTTTAAATACGATGCCGATTTTGGTGGGTCTGCTGAAGGTACCGAAGTAGTTAAGTTTACAGTAAATACCGATGGAAGTTTATCGGATATTCAGATTGTAAACAGCGTTTCGCCAACAGTTGATAACCTTATAACAAGTATACTGGAAGAAACCGATTACATGTGGATGCCTGGCAAAAACAATGGAACTCCGGTGGCTATGGAAAAAGAAATAGCCATTCAGGTAAAACTTGGAATGACCGAATCGTCAGCTGAAAATCGCGATTTTACCGTAATTGCCCAGGATCATTTTACAAAAGGTGCTGAGAAGTTATTCTTCGACCAAAAAACCAAAAAGGCAATCAAACATTTCGAGTCAGCCATTCGCTACCGACCATACGATCAGGGTACTTTGTATATGCTGGCACTTTGCGAAGTTGACCGCGGAAATAGAGAAGCAGCTCAGGCGTATGTTGACCGGTTCAGGAAACTGGGAGGCGACAAAAATATATTGGAAGAAGAATTGGCTCAAAAACTAAAAAATGTTGAAGGCTACGAACTACTTTCAGAACTTTTTGCAACCAAATAATTAAACGTATTACTTAGAAGGTTTTTACAAAGGCCGTTTCGGGAACTTGTTTCCGGAATGGCCTTTTCTTTTATCCGCAGCTGTTTGTTACCACTCCCACGAACTAATATCTCCCTTTTCCAGAAAACCATAATTCGAAATAGTTTTTGTACGGGTAATTTCGGAGATGCTGTTAACTCCCTCCACCTCAACCGTATCCATACGCGACATAACTTCAGAATGTTGTTCATTTACACGTAAACTAAAAACCTCATCCTTATAAATAAAACGTATGGTACCATCGTCTTCAATCTTTAATAGCTCAAACGATCCATGCTCAAACGGTATTTCATAAACTCCTTCCAGTCCGCTGGCACAACCGGCTCCGGCTGTACCGGTTAAACAGGCTCCGCTTCCATAAATGAGTTTCAGATTCCTGTTAATTTCAAAATCGATAATCCCATTCAGCGTTTTCATTTCCGCATCGTACCGATAGGTTGGAAAATCAATATGAATTAACGGTGGCTCCGGACCTGAAATCAATACGCCATCGGTTTCGGTACTGTTCTCTACAAAAAGGTACAAGTGCAGCTCATCGTCGTCGTTGTTAAAAATACAGGCGCCAAGAGGCAACAAGAATAGCAGTGTAAAAAGCAGTTTTGTATTTTTCATGATGAAAACCACATGTTATCTCTTTGATTTTGAAGTGTTTTAAAGGTAAATATTGTTTACAGAAATTAAAAGCACACAAAAAGATTTTCAATGAAAGACGCCTTCCGCCCGGCGAGAGCTAAAACAATGGAGTACCGGAATAAGCCGCACGAAACAAAGCAAGAAAAGTAACGTAGTTGAAGTTTTATTAAAATTACAACTACAAAAAGGCCATCCGTACCGGATAGCCTTTAGCTCTGAAAAGTTTTATATGAATAAGTATCGGGGATAATTTTATTCCGGCTCGTCGGTTCGCATATAAAGACTTTGATTCATTATTTTTCCATCTTTATTAAAATAATTTGTCATCATTACCGGAATCGATAGCTTCTCTTCGGTAGCCGTAACAAGGGCCGACCAGGTCCACCACGAATAAACAACCATCATGTCTCCGTTTTTATAGTGGATACAATCGGGATAGCCCTGTTGTTTTAATGTGAGGTTATCGTAAGTTTCAAAATTCGAAATCCAGCCGTTTTTAGCTTCATCGAGGCCAAACGATTCGTTCCAATCCATGGTTAAATCGCTGAACCGCGCATTTTCGGCATAAAAATCAACCAGCTCATCAAGGTTTTCGTTGCAATAGGCATTAACCAATTTGCGCACCTTGGTAATGTACGGATGATTATCATACACTTCGCCGTTTTCAGAAGTTGTGCTACTATTACGAATAGCATCGAAAGTGGCGGTTGGGAAATAGAAACCGATATTTGCAATTTTTCCTTCGTCGTTAAACATATACAAGTTATGATACGGCACCGCTATATTGATGCCACTTTCAATGTGAGTGCCCGTAAACAACAGCCAGTCCTGCACCCAGGTGCCACCCTCTTTGTACTCAATTGCATCCGGGAAAGCCGGCTTATCATCTTTTACCTCCAGGTTTTCGTAAGCTTTGCTCCACGATTCGCCAGCATTTTTAAACACCTCGTTTGATACCTTGCTCCAGGTTCCGTTCATCGAGCGGTAAACACTGTCGGCAAAAAAGCTTTGAAAAGCTATTGCGTCGCCATCTTGAAAGGCTTTCCACATTTCGCGTGTTTTGGTTATGTATTCGTGATCCGAATACACTGTTCCGTTTTTGGTTTGCGCAAAGGCGCAGGTGCCCCATACAAGCACCAGTAAAAGGCAGGCAATTTTTTTCATGTTATTTTTATTTGGTGAAACTTAAAATAGGCAACAGGGACCAGGAATATTGCGGATCAGGATTGAGATTTCAATAACACAACCGTTTTATACGTTACAACCTTTAAAAAGGATACCAAATAACATGGCCATTGCCATTTACAGTAAACGATGGTAAACTTTCAGGAGTAAACAGCTCACAACTGTGGCAGGATGAAATATGGATGAAAACATGGTATGTATGGATTAGATTTCTTCGCGATACACGTAATCACAAGCAATAAACAAATTAGTACATTTACCTGATGAACAAATCCTTACAGCGCATGTTACACTTTATCCTGAACTTGTAAAAACTGCACTATGCCGCTCATTATGAATTACCACATAACCCCCGGCATAAAACCCGAAAAAGCTAAAAAAGCATACCTCCAATATTTTGTAGTAAAGTTCATATACAAAGTAAGGCAACACTGTTTTTACAACTAAGTGAAACACTTATTTCTCTCTTCGCAGGTAGCTGTATGAGGTAGCAACTCACCATCCCGCGCATAGTAACTCCCACTCAATTAAGCTTTGATTACCAGTATAATATTTCGCACAAATGTTTTGCCATGCCGGCAATGCTCAATTGGTGTGAAACAGGCATGCGTAAGTTTTTAGTTTTTAACCAAAAATTATAAAGTCAAGGAAATTATTACAAAATCCGGTAACAAAACAAACATCGGTCAGCAGCTGATCGATGATTTTAGCGCATCATTGGGTGGAACATTGGTAACAGCTTCGGATGCCAATTACGACGAAGTTCGTCAGATCTGGAACGGCATGCACGACAAAAAACCGGCACTTATAGCACAGTGCTCGGGAGTGGCCGATGTAATTGCATCGGTAAATTTTGCCCGCGAAAACGACATCCTGGTATCGGTGCGCGGTGGCGGCCATAATGTTGGTGGCAGCGCCTCGAACGATGGTGGACTAATGATCGATCTCTCTCAAATGAAAGGGATTCGGGTCGACCTGGAGAAAAAAACCGTTTATGCGCAAGGCGGCGTTACCATTGCCGATCTCGACCGTGAAACATCGGTATTCGGACTCGTTGCTCCATCCGGAGTGGTATCAACAACCGGAATTGCCGGCTTAACGCTGGTGGGCGGGTTGGGTCATCTTCAAAAAAGATACGGATTGAGTATCGACAACCTGGTATCGGTGGATGTAGTAACTGCCGACGGACAATTTATTACCGCCTGCGAAAAACAAAAACTCCGACCTGTTTTGAGCCGTGCGTGGCGGCGGTGGAAATTTTGGCGTGGTTACTTCGTTCCAGTATCAAGTGTACCCGGTTGGGCCATTGGTAACTTTGTGTGCGCCTTTTTACCCTGCAGAAGAAGCCCCGGAAATCTTACCGGCATGGCAGGCTTTTATGGATGAATCGCCCGACGAGGTATCCTCAACTGCCATGTTCTGGACCATTCCCCCGGTTCCCGATTTCCCCGAAGAAGCGCATGGCAGACGCGTACTTATCATTCTTGCTGTTCATTCCGGCGAAGTGGAAAAAAGGTGAGCAATTGCTTAAACCTTTACGCGAACTCAGTACACCACTGGTCGACCTGAGTACGCCCCTGCCCTGGACCACACTGCAAACCATGTTCGATCCTTTCTTCCCGAAAGGCGAACAACTGTATTTTTTTAAATCGAGATACATTAACCGGTTGGATACAAAATCTATCGATGCCATTGTTCCAAAAGCGAGCAATCCGCCGCAACCAATGGTGCTGATCGCCATTTGGCACATTGAAGGAGCCATGAGCCGCGTAAAAGACGACGCCACTCCTTTCTCCGGTCGACAATCGAATTACCTGTTTAGCATTGATGCCATTTGGGCCGATGCCGCAGCAAAAGATGAAGTAATAAGCTATTCCCGCGAATTTCTTGATGACCTGAAAGATTTCTCGCCCGGTGGTTTATATGTAAACTTTGCCGGCCTGGGCGAGGAAGGTACCGACCTGGTAAAATCGGCCTACGGGAAAAACTACGAGCGCCTGTCGGTGATAAAAAAGAAGTACGATCCAAACAATTTATTCCGTATTAACCAGAATATTAAACCGGCTGAATAGTTTGCTTTCACTGACGAGGGGGTATTGCTTATTTTGATCATTCCTTCGCAGGAAAAATGTTTCCGGCGAAGAAAACGGACTCAAATGAGGAAATAATTCCTAAATAGGGAAGGATTAAAAATGGAATATTTTGTTAAACATCTAAAGGTCAGACCTCATTCAGTTATGGTACGACTCTTGGTAAAGATAAAATAGGGGAAAGCGACTTCTGTATTTATGATTGGTTTTGTGTTTAGGGGTTTGTAAATTATCAATCATCTTCAAAAAGCGTCCATAGAGCTTTCCCCTTCTTTTTTTTATCTAAAATTTCATTCAAAAAATCATTTTCCGGGAGCAGTACTGAAGCCATAAGAGACTGCGCTTCGAAGTACATCCACCTTTTGCTAAAAGAGATGTGCTGATACTACAATCGGGACGGAGGATTAAAGACCAAACTTCACAGCAAACAATTTTCTTCTTGCAAATCCTATAGGATTACTTTTATCCGGAAATATTCGTATGAAGAGTTACTTCCATTTTCAGTTGTGGAAAAACCGGACTTTTTATTAACCAAAAATTACCAATTATGAAAAATTTCAGAAAATTGCTGTGTCTGGTTTTCTGTGTCAGCCTGTGTTTTGCCTGTGCAGATTTCAATGAAGATGTTACAAACGACCTCAAAAGTGGTAAGTACGGCTCCAACAAAGATGGAGACCTAAAAATGGTAACTGTACCTTTTAAAGTGTACTACCTGGGAACTTACATGCCTCCCGGCGACAAATGTCCCGGCACCACAAATGTTATAGTTGACGGAGTGGGCGAAGGAACACATGTGGGCGTTTCAACCATTCATTTTGATTTTTGTATTCTTGGCGCAACAGCCAGTAGAGACTCTATTTTTTACGGGAATACCGATGCTTATATTATAGCCGACAACGGCGATTCGCTATTTGTCTCGATTGAAGGAGCAGTAGTTTCGCCGCCACTGGACGACCACCCCGATTATGTGGTGAATTACTGGACAGATGAATTTGAAATATTGGGAGGAACCGGACGATTTGAAGGAGCCACAGGTGGCGGATGGTCGGATGATTATAACAGTACGGAAGACAATAACTCGCACCATTACTGGGAAGGAACCATAACAATGCTTAAAGGTAAACGATAAAAAGTTGATTTTATAAGCCAAAACAATAAGGCCTGACAATTCGTTAGGCCTTTTTTTGTTGCAAAGATTAGTCACAACCTTGCCAATCCCCCTTATTTGAGGTATTAATTCCCAATGAAATAGAATGAATTAATTTTGAGTATAAACCAGATATTTAATCCTTTAACACCATTCTTACATTAGTTTGAAATCTAACATCGTGCATTGCAACAAAGCCTGCATTTCTTTCGTAGTAATAGCTGTGGAAAAATCGAACCACCTCACCACCAAAAATCGGAGTCACTATTCGCAGGAGAGATAATAATGCATACTTTTTAAGTATGGCATAAAGGCTATGTTACACAATTTTATAATGTGCGTGTATCGGTACGAGGGTTGGGTTCATATCTATACGTTTTGATTTTAAACCCGAAGAAGGGTGGTTGATGGGTTTGGCTTTAGCCATGTACAATTGAACGCTTTTTTAGGAAAACTATGAGACAGCTAAAAATTACAACGTCGATTACTAATCGTGAAAGTGCTTCTTTAGACAAGTATTTGCAGGAACTTGGTAAGGAAGAACTTATTTCTGTTGAGGAAGAAGTTGAATTGGCACAACGAATTAAAAAAGGCGATCAGGCGGCTTTGGAGAAATTAACAAAGGCAAACTTACGTTTTGTTGTATCGGTGGCAAAGCAATACCAGAATCAGGGATTGAGCCTACCCGATCTGATAAACGAAGGAAACCTCGGATTGATAAAAGCAGGTCAGAAGTTTGATGAAACACGTGGATTTAAATTTATTTCCTATGCAGTGTGGTGGATTCGGCAATCAATTCTTCAGGCAATTTCAGAACAATCGCGCATTGTTCGTTTGCCATTAAATCAGGTAGGTTCGTTGCATAAAATAAACAGGGCAATGGCAAAATTTGAGCAGGAAAATGAACGAAAGCCATCGCCGGAAGAATTAGCCGAAATACTGGAGTTACCTGCCGAAAAAATTACCACTACGCTGCGCGTATCAGGAAGACATGTTTCAGTTGACGCCCCTTTCGTATATAACGATGAAAATAGTCTTTTGGATGTTTTGGTAAATAACGATTCGCCAAACGCCGACCGTGCACTTATGCGGGAATCACTGGAAAAAGAGGTACACCGTGCATTGGATACACTGGTAGAGCGCGAGAACGACATTCTCAGATTATTTTTTGGTCTTGGTTGTCGGGAAATGACACTGGAGGAAATCGGAGAACGATTTGGACTGACCCGCGAAAGGGTAAGGCAGATAAAAGAAAAGGCCATCCGACGTTTACAAAAATCATCACGAAGTAAATCATTGAAAACCTACTTGGGCTAAGTAAGGATTATCGATTAAAGATGAAGGATGAATTAAGGCTGCGAGTCGCTGGTTGCCAGCTGCGAGAGATTGCTCGTGTAAGGATTCGCGTGCTGACAGATTTTTTTGCACCGTCCTTCAGGGCGGTGATTTAGGAGTAAATAGCATTTTAGGCTTTAGCGATTAGGGATGAAAGAGGCTAGCGGCTACTAGCTTTCTTCAATCTCGTGCAAGGTACAAGTTGCAAGTTACAAGTAATAGGCAATTGGCAAAATCGCAGTAGGCAATTTATCAATTCAAGACAATTTATCAATTTGTCAATCTCCTTCAATCTCTATCAATCTTTAAATCAATCTGCAACAAGTAGGCAGTTGGCAACATCGCAGTAGGCAATTTTACAAAGCTACTGCTCATTAAAGCATTAAATCATTCACGCATTTAAGCATTCCAACATTCAATCCATCAGTCCCTCAATCCCTCAATCCCTACTCATACCTCAACGTATGCGCCGGATTGATTCGCAGTGTTTGCAGTGTTTTATAACTGATGGTAAGCAGCGCTATGGATATGGCCGCAATAAAACCAACAACAAACTCGAGCGCTCCGAGGTGGATACGGTAGTAATAATTATGCAGCCAGTTTGTAGCTACCCAGTAAATCAACGGGCTGGCCACCAGTGTTGCTACACAAACCAGGATAACGATTTCTTTCGAAATGAGGTAAAAAATACTGTAGCCCGAAGCGCCCAGTGCTTTGCGCACGCCCACTTCTTTGGTGCGCTGCTCAACGGTAAACGAAGTAAGCCCGAACAATCCGAGTGCGGCAATTAAAATCCCCAGTATGGCAAACACCACTGATAGTTTGGCGTTTTGCCTTTCGGATTTATACATGTGCGCAAAATCTTCGTCCATAAAAAAGTAACGCATCGGGTTGTTGGCCGCAAAACCTTTCCAGCTTTCTTCAATCTGGTTAATGGCCGAGGCCGGTGCATCGGTATTAAATTTCACCGAAATATAACCCCAGTTATTGTCGGCTTCCTTAAAGCGCATTACATAAGGGCCTATACGATCGTGCAGCGATTTAAAATGGAAATCGTTACACACACCTATTATAGGCATGAGTTTTTTATTGCCGTCATCGGAAAACGGAACAATAAAGCGGGTTTGGGTATAATCGCCGATACCAAACTCATCAATGGTTTTCTGATTTACCACACAAGCCTCGTTATCGGCACCAAACTCGCGGTCGAAAAAGCGGCCTTTGTTTAGTTCCATACCGTAGGTTTCCAGAAAATCGTAATCAACATAAGCGGTTTGCATCAGGTAGGTTTGTCCGTCGTGGCCTTCCAGCATATAGCCGTTGTTGTTATTGTTGCGCCCGGGCACTGCCGTTGAGGCCGAAACATGCTTAACACCGGGTATTTTTTGTATTTCCTGTTTAAACGCTTTTACCTGGTCGCCAATGGAACCGGCACTTTGGATGACCATCAGGCGATCTTTCCCAAAACCAACATCTTTATTTACCATGTAAGTCAGCTGGCGGTACATAATGATGGTGCCAACAATAAGAACAATGGAAATAAGAAACTGTACCGACACCAGGATGCGGCGTAGTTTTCCGTTTTTTGCCCCGTCGCGAAGTTTTCCGCGCAAGACAGTATTGGGATTAAACGAGGATAGATAAAAGGCCGGGTAAGCACCTGCAACAAAACCCACAAACAAGGCAAAAAGGATAAGCAGGGGAATGTAGTAGAAATGTTCGATGATATTGAACCGCACCTGCGTATCGAAAACGTCGTTAAAAAACGGCAGCGACACAAAAACAATGGCCACAGCCAGAATGAGTGCAATAAACGAAATCAGCGTTGAATCGGTAAGAAACTGCAAAATAAGCATTCCTTTTGATGATCCGCTCACCTTTTTCACCCCAATTTCTTTGGCGCGTTTTGTGGCCTGTGCGGTGGAAAGGTTCATAAAATTAATGGAGGCAATAACGATGATAAGAATAGCCACACTACTGAAAATAACCAGGTATTTGGGGTCGGTGGCCGGTTTTACTTCGTGCTCTACCTCGGGCATAAGGTGTATTTTTGTTAATGGCTGCAGGTGATAATTGTAACGGTTGCCCTGCGCCAGAAAATCCTCGAGCATTATTCCCATTAGTTCCTGCACCCGCGGCCCAACGTATTTTTCAATCAGTCCCGGGAAACGTGCCTCCACACTCTCGGGCGAGGTATTGGGTTTTAGCAACACATAAGTGGAGAAACTGTTGTTCATCCATTCGGGATCGTCGGCTCGGTTGTTGGTCATAAACGACGTGAGGATGTTGGCATTTAAATGCGTTTCCTCGGGGAAATCGGCCATTACTCCGGTTATGCGGTACGGATCTTGCCCCGTGTTTACCCGCACCATTTTATTTATCGGATCTTCGTTGCCAAAGATCTTTTTAGCGGTAGATTCCGACAGCACCATGGTATGGGGTTCATTCAGCACGGTTTTGCTGTCGCCCCGAAGCAGAGGAATGGAGAACAGCTGGAAAAAGGTAGAGTCTACCTCGGCAAAATCATCGATTACAAAAGCGATATCTTCCCTTTTTACAACGGCTTCGCCCCAGTTATTTAAGCGGCAGAATTTTTCCACCTCAGGGAATTCATCGGCCATTGTTGGCCCCAGTATCGATGCCGAATAAGAGGCATTTACCTCCTGTTCGCCAATCTTGCCGTCTAAGTTTACCCGGTAAATGCGGTCTTTGTTCTGGTGGTACTGGTCGTAACTTAACTCGTGAATAATAAAGAGTGCGATAATAATACTGCAGGCAATACCAATGGCCAAACCCAGAATGTTGATGGCAACGTATCCTTTTTGCTTTTTCAGCGCCCGCAAGCTGTGTTTCAATAAGTTTTTAATCATGTTTTCAATAGCTTTAGTTTTCCGGAGATGAATGGACCGGATATTTTAAAGACGCACGAAGTTGTTGTTGGTTACAGGGTTATGAAAGATTATTGATAAAGGATGAAGGATGAATCAAGGAGAAAGGCAAAAGTAAAAAGGCAAAAGTTGAGGACGGTTCTGCCGGACGAAATCCCGACCGAAGCGTTGGGGGCAAAAGTAAAAAGGCAAAAGGAGGAACGATTAAAGAAAGCTGCGAGTCGCTAGTCATTAGTCATTGGGCACTGGGCACTGGGCACTGGGCACTGGGCATTTGCTAACGGGGATATAAACCGGAACTGTCATTGCGAGGGAGCAACGACTGTGGCAAGATGAGTGAAAGGATTAGGGATTAAGGATGAAGGATTAAAGAAAGTTACGAGTCGCTGGTCATTAGTCATTAGTCATTAGTCATTAGTCATTAGTCATTGGGCATTGGGCATTGGGCATTGGGCATTGGGCATTGGGCATTGAGTTTTTAATAACGCATTTTTGCATTTACGCATTCAGGTATTCTCAAGTAAAAAGATCAATCCCTCTAAATCGCCCTTCGCCAAGGGGAACGGCGCCGTGAAACTCGTCCTAATATATCAGAAATGAAACATTTCAACTTCTTAGTATCGAAAGGCAACAAGATTTTTTTTGGGGAGATAGTCTATTCGTTCGGGTAAAACTTATCCAGGTATTCACGTACCAATTGTGCAACATCCCAATAATCGATAAACTTAAAATTTTTAGTCGACCACGATCGTTTGTATTGTTTCCACAATGAACGCACCTCATCGTCGTTTAAGTTTTGTTTAGCGGTTAATTCGAGGTTTATAAATATGAATTCGAGAATTTCATAAACGTCCTTTTTGTTATTGTTGGGATTAAAATCAACATTTATCGTTCCTCCTTTATCATTAATCTCCTTTTTTAAACGAATAATATAGGTGTAAAATTCAAATTCAATGCTCGATCGCTCGTTCATGCACATTTCCAGTTCCGAAATAATATCTTCACACACTTTGGCCGGATCTGCCGTTCCCTCCCATTCGTTGTCACCTTCTTTTACCCGCTTTGCTTTTAACAGTAATGTTGTATCAGTGGTATATTCTGAATAATGAGATTCCCATACCGTTGTTATCGCATTTTCCAGCGTCGCATTTGTTTTATCCGGTTTCAGAAACTCGGTTATTCCAAAAAACACCGCCATTAAAAAGGAGACAACCAGAAACCATTTAATGGTGTTTAAAATGGGTTGACGCGCATCATCATTGCGGTCTTGTTCCTTTAACAGCAATTTGGTTGAAAGAGCAAAAAGGATAGCGCATAATCCAATAGCTCCATATTTGAGTGCATCTATAAATTCCATTTTTCTTCTCTATTTATAGCGTAGGATTGATTTGTAATCCGGGCTTGTATTGCAATTTAACTATAAGTTGCTTAATAGAAAAGTGTATGATTGATTTACCCGCTACTTTTTAAGATTTATTTCTTTAAGCAGGGGCAAGCCAAGTGAGAGGATGAAGGATTAAAGAAGCTGCAAGACACAAGTTGCATGTTACGAGTTGGCCATCTCTTCGGTTTTCCAACTTCCGACTCCCAACTTTCCACTCAATAACAACTCCAGTGATACCGCCCGGAGGATTTAAAAATTTCCCAGGCTGCGGAATCCGGAAAGATTTGCTGCAGGGCTTTTTCAACGCCCTCGCCCATTGCTTTTGAGCCGCAGACATAAACATGTGCACCGTGCTCTATAAAGGCCGATACTTCATGGTGTTTTTCCAGTAACAAATCCTGCACATACATTGGTTTTTGCTGATTACGCGATTCTACAGCATCGAACAAAAAGTTGGCATACTTTTCACTTATTGCGCTGAATTCTGCGTAATAACGGTTTTCGTGATGATGAAACTGTTCGCCCCAAAGCAACCAGGCGTTTGCCGGAAAATGCTGTTGCTCCATTTCGTTCATAAAGGCACGGAATGGTGCTACTCCTGTTCCGGCGGCGATCATCAAAATCGGAGTATTTCTATCGGGCGGCAAATAAAAATCGGGATTTGCTGCCAGTCGAAAACGAATTGGACTACCCGGCGTACTAATTTCGTTTAACCAGCTGGAAGCTGCTCCCAAATGTTTTTTACCGTTGAACTGAAAACGTAAGGTTTTTACCATCAGACCAATTGGCTTTTCGGCATTGGGCACGCTGCTTATCGAAAACTGCCGGATGCGGATTGGTGGCAAGAACGAAAGCAGTTTTTCGCCGGAAATTTCTGCCGGAAAATCGTTAAGCAGATCAAGTACATTTGCATTTTTCAGATAGGTATTCAGCGCCTCATTTTGAGTAAGCAATTCAGCCAGCGATTTATTTAATGTCGCTCCGGCATAAGCCTTTAACAATTGCCGATTTACGCGTGTAATTTCTTTTTCTGTTGCAAAAGCAGCTGCCAGTTGTGGTGTCTCTAACTTTTCGCAAAGCGCCAGAACCAGTTCTGCAGGATTTTCGGGAATTACATCCAGCAAATCGCCGCTTTTATAATTTCCGGCTGCTTCCGGGCATTCAAATTCCAGGTGATACGTGGAATTGTTTTCGGCATC
>NZ_JBFHGM010000001.1:0-52922 GCF_041583095.1 Draconibacterium sp. | reverse complement strand
CGTCCTGACTTATAACCTTGTCAACTATTGGAAAACCAAGCAATTCTCCATTGGTACCAACACCCGAATGTTTTTGCAATAACATAAAGTTATACCAGGCACGCAAAGCATGTGCTTCACTGCGCAGTTTTTTTGCAAACAATTCGTTTTGCATGGTATTCTCCCACGACCATTCAACACCATCCATACTTTCAAGGAAAGTATTTATATAAAGAATGCGCTCGTATGCACCGCCCCAGGTTCCTATTGGGTTATTCTGTGCGTTCCATCCCCCGTTTACCATCGATACAATATTCGAAGCCGGGTCATTGGTAACTGCATCATCGCTGGCTACAGCTTCATTAAAATTATAATTTGTTGGAAGCCCTTTGTAGGCCTTCATTATAAATCCTTCTGCAAACTCAGGATTAGCCAAAACTACATCGAGCGTCAATCGGTTGTCGTCATTCGGCTCTAAATATTCCTGGCACCCCGCAAATACGAGGCTAAAGAATAGTACAGCTATTAATGATATTCTTGTCTTCATAATTTTCATCTTTTAGAATTTAGTTACGAATCCGATTGAGAAACTGCGCGTTTGTGGCGCTTTATCGAAATTCACTTGAGTTAGGTCTTTGTTTTTGCTGATAGTGAGCAAATCGGCAGCACGAACAAACACTTTTGCATCTTTTAAAACTCCGCTTACATTGTCGCTTTTTATGTTGTATGCAATTTGAAGCGTAGGAATTTTAAACCAGTTGTTTTTGTATAACCAGTAACTTGAATTACGGTAGTTATTATTATTTTTTGTAGATGATAAACGTGGATATGCCGCGTTTACATCTTTATTGTTCGGACCGTAAGCCTGGTTGGCAAATTCAGGATATTTCATTTCACCGTAGAAACGATAATAGTTATTCCAACGGTTATTGTAATTACTAGTTTGTCCAATACCCAATGCATAAAAATCAAATGCTTTCACTTGTAATTTTATGTATAAACTATACTGAAAACGAGAAGTACTGTTACCTATTTCCTTTTGATCTTCGTTGTCGATAATACCATTTCCGTCCTGATCGACATATTTAATATCTCCAGGCTGAACATTGCCATACGAAGAAGTAGGCATTCCGTCTTTTAGGCTGAACACCTGATTAACGTAATCAACAGTTGTAAAATCACTTTCAGCATATAAACCATCAGCTACTAATCCCCAAATTGCATCGGTAGCTGTACCGTCTTTACTCAAATAAGTATGTGCAGCGTCGTACATAGGTTCTTCTATTTGCGTAATTTTAGGAATAGAATACACAAGGTTAGAGCCCACTGTTAAATTCCAGTCGCTACCACCTGTTGTATAACTTATACCTAAATCGAAACCGGTATTGCTTTCGGCATTGTAATTACTGTAGAAAGGAACTGCTCCCATTAAACTGGGGTAAGTGTATTCCATTTCGGTTACAATATCGCCTAATTCTGAACTGAAAACAGATGCCTCTAACCATAATTTTTTACTAAAAAGTGCTGCATCTACACCCAAAACAAACTCGGTACGTTTTTGCCAGCCAATATTACTTGAACGGGTTACAATGTTCATCTCTTCGTTCGAATTATTTCGGTTATTGTAGAAGAAATTAGCTCCACGTTGGTAAGCTGTTTCATACAAGAAATAATCAGAATAAGAACCATTGTTATTCATTGCATCTGCAGCGGTATACCAAAGGTCATTTTTCAATATACCAAAGTTGGCACGTAATTTCAGGAAGTCAAAAGTTTCATTGTCGCTCATAAAGTCTTCTTCCGAAAGAATCCAGCCCAAGCCTATTGCTGGCGTGAAAGCCATATTTTCGCTATCAGAAAGTTTTTGCGAACCCACTGCTACCAAAGCCATGTCGGCCAAATATTTACCTTTGTACGCATAATTACCTGAAACTCCAAAGGTCAGGTTTTTGAAATCCTGTAAATGGCTTCGGAATGAAATCTGGTCGCGGTAAGCCAAACCAACTATCGACAGGTCGCTGTTTTCGGTTTGTTTTTCATACGAAATGGTTCCGTAGGCACCAAAGCGACGGTGAAAAGTTGCCGAAGAAGTTTCGGTTGCAAAATTACCAACCGACTTGTCTTCGCCAATTACTTGCGCACTAATTGTACCATCTTCGTTCATTACAGGATTGTAAACAGCATATTTACTATCCTGGAAAGTTGACAGCCGATTCATAAAATCGAAAGTAAAGTATGCACTTGCTTTTAGGCCTGGTGTAATTTTATTTAAATCCCAGTCTAAACCCGTGTTAAACTGCATGTAACGATCCATTTCTTTTCGCTCGCCTCCTTTAACAAAATCCCCATAAATGTTTTGCGAGTACGTATTGTTACCACCCAAAAGCATACCGTCAATCAATTTAGCCTTCCCCATAATCTCTTCACGTTCGGCATCGTCAGTTATATAACTTGGATTCCAAAGTGCAGGATATGCGTTGGGTACAGTTGAAGAAGCACGGCTCCAATAATCGGTGATGTTTGGCATATTTCTAAAATCAATTTTAGCGATACCATCCAATTTCATCGAGATATTATCAGTAATATCAAAATCAACAGCACCCCGAAGATTCAGGTTATTTTCAGTATCATCGGCCAGTTCAAACCAACCTGATTGATGATTCCATCCCATGGTAACAAAGTATTGCGTTTTCTCGTTACCTCCCGATGCTACTCCACTAATATTCGTAAAGTTTGTACTTCCTTTCAGATAAGTATCACTGTAGAAATCTTCATCAGGATAGAATGGATTTTTACCGGCCATACCAACATCCTCTGTTGAATATTTAGCTAAACCTCCATCGTTTTCCAACGCCTGGTTATATGCTTTCATATAATCTGCAGCTCCTAAAAACTCAGGAAGTGCCTTTTCTATGCTCATACCTGTTTCTGCTCTGAAACTTAGTACACGCTTATTGGCTTTGCCGCGTTTTGTCGTGACCAGAATTACTCCCTGATCAGCTTGAGCGCCATACATTGCTCGTGAAACCGGGTCTTTTAAAACCGTAATTGATTCCACCTCATTTAAGTTGTAAGTATCAGCTTCACGAGGGATACCATCAACCACAACAATAGCTTCGCCACGCCCCCAAATATTCCATGCACCTTTTAAACCGGCAACTTTACCATCAAGCGCTGAATTTAGACCGAGGCGTTGGTCGAATTCCATTTCGTCAGCAATGTTTACCTGAGTTACAGCTCCTGTTGTTTTTCGTTTTTCAACAGTTGTAAACGGCACGTTTACCGTATTGATTTTTCCTGCAAGAATTTCAGGTTTTGTAAGCATAATATCAGTTGCATTGGCATCAACTAAAATCGGATTAAATCCTTTTGCTTCAACCAATACCTTAGTACCTTTTATCTGAATGGTATATTCACCATTCTCGTTTGCAAGAACCTGTACCGAGCCTTCGTCGCCCGAAATAAGGGCACCGGCAATGGCAGTTCCATTTTCGTCGGTTATTGTTCCTGTGCAGCTTTTTTGCGCAAAGGCAATGGTAACACTAAACAGAAGCAATGATATCATTAATATTGATCTTTTCATCTTTGTAATTTTCATTTTAAATTTCTGTCTTGTTTACTACTACCATCCAGGATTTTGTGGCCATCCTTCATACATTAAAGTCACATTGGTTTTAAATGGTAACCAGTAATGACGTGTTTCAAACAGGTATTCCTGCACTACTTCTCGCGATGTATAGGTCACATCCTTGTCAAAATCCAAGCGATACAGATTTTTATCGAGTTTATCTGCTATTTTCCAGCGGCGTATATCCCACCAGTAGTGTCCTTCAAAACATAATTCTACGTTACGTTCATTGCGAACCAGTAAGCGGAAAGGATGGTCGGAAGAAGTTTCGCCATGACCTTCCAATATTGTCTGATAAGCCACAGGATTTGCAGTAGCTGGTGGCATTCCTGCACGTTCGCGCACTTTATTTACTGCTTCAACGGCACTCATACCTACTCCGGAAACAGAAGCATTAGGATCGCCTGTTCCTTCAAATATGGCTTCAGCATAAATCAGATATACTTCAGCCAAACGAATCATTGGCGTTGAGAAATCGAATTGTCTCCAGTCTTTATTTCTATTATCTACACCCTTTGGCCAGTATTTATGTATAAAATACGGATTCAATACAACAGCACTGTTTTCTTTTCCTCCTACATGACCTTCCAGTTTAAACTTACCGAAATCGTCGCCATGTACCCAGAAAGTTTTACGGAAACGAGGGTCACGGTTTTCCCAACGCTTATCGGCATCATCGTCGTAACCACCTTCTGATGCTTTACCTGGCTTATAACGTGTTCCATCGGCCATTTCCCATTTATCCAAATAATTTTGGGTTGGCGTTTCAATAGGTGCATTTCCTCCAAACCGCACGCCACCATTACCAGTTGAGTATAAACGAGCTAATGAGTTATCAAAACGTCCTTTTCCTTTTCCTCTGTCGCGGATACGCCCTAACAGCGTTTCTTTCGCACTGTAAGGATAAGTTCCATCAACAGTAGCAAACATCTGGCGATAAGGGTCGAGGTCTTCTCCTGGAATCATTTCTTCCAGACCATAAATTCCTTTATCGGCGAGTTTAATTACTTCGCCGGCTGCTTGTGCCGCACGGTTCATATAATCGGTATCGAATGTTGCCGAACCTCCTGATTCTTCGTTGAACAATGGGCTACCTGCAAATAATAAAGCTTTTGCTTTAAGTGCCAGTGCTGCACCTTTTGTAATACGACCCAGATTTGGCTGGTTGGTTCCGGCCAATGCTTCGGGTGCATCCCAAATTTCGGGAAGTAAGCCTATTGCTACATCTAAATCATCAACAATACGTTCGTAAACTGCTTGGGTATTTTTATAGGTTTTACCGTTTTTCTGGTATTCCCAAAAACGAGGCATTTTTAAATTATCAGCCGTTAAAACGGTATCTACATACGGTATTGCACCATACGCACGCACTACTTCCCAGTGCAAAAATGCACGGAAGAAATGCAACTGCCCTTCAATAATGTTCTTTTCTTCCTGGGTGGCATCCGTTAACATATCAAGGTTAGTTAAACCAATGTTACAAATACGTGCACCGTCCCAACAAAAGTCCCAGATTCCGTTTTGATGAATCCCGTTACCTGAATTGTAACCGTTAAAAATAGAACGTTGGCCACCATCGTTTGCCAGGCTCCAGTATAAACCGTAAGAACCATGATAACCCGAAATCCAGGGTTTTGACCCCATTACCTCGCCACCAAGGTTTCCACTTACACAAATGGCGTGGGTATTATAGTCCACAATAAACTCGTAACACTGGTCTACAAATCCTTGAAACGAGTTGTAGCTGCTAAAAATATCTTCTTCCGAGATATTTGCATCGGGTGGAACATTCAGGTAATCCTCACAGCTCCATGCCCCCAAGGCAACTATCATTACAAATATGATTTGTTTATATAACTTTTTCATAATCATAAACTTTAATCGTTAAAACTGTAGGTTTAATCCCAGTGTAATCTGTTTCTTCACCGGATAATTCTTTATATCGAAATTTGCCCCTTCTCCATCGGTTGGCATATCGGTCCAAACAAACAGATTGTTTCCGTTTACAAATACCCTTAGCTGACTTAATCCAATTGGGTCCAACCATTTGTCGGGTAATGAGTATGAAAGTTCTGCCGTTTTTAAGCGTAGGAACGAAGCATCCCAAAGGTTATAAGCACCAGTACCATTGTTTTGCTTTTTATAAGCTAAATGCGGATAAGTTGGATTTTCGTTTCCGTATTCGGGAGTCCAGGTATCTTCCAACATATTCTCGTAAATGGTTGGAGAATCAAATGAGTATCGGTCTAAACGAATGTTTTTGGTAACATTGTAAACACCATAAAATTGTACATTCAAACTAAAACCTTTATACGACAAACCACCAGAAAAGCCATAGGTATTTTGCGGATATACCGGATAACCGTATGGCACTCCATCGTTGGGGTCAATCTCTCCGTTTGCATTAAAATCTACAAAACGGAAATCGCCAGGCAATACATCACCGTTGTTCGAATAGTCCACAACCCCGGTATAAACATCATCCCAGCTTTGCATAATTTCGCTTTCAAGCGTAGAACGGTTCTGTCCGATGGCATAACCTTCCTGCTTTTGATAATCAGGTTTTAACTCCGGGTCTTCTTTTTCTAAAATTTCGTTTTTGGCAATGGTCCAGTTTCCTGAGACATAAAAACTAAATGAATTTTTATAGCTTTTGCGTACACTGGCCTCAACTTCCATACCATTCGATTTTACTGCACCGATGTTTGCTGCTGGAGCTGTTTGGCCAAAGGTTTCAGGAATATTTCGCTGATTGGCTGCAACCAACATATTATCGCGGTCTTCCCAGAACACATCTAACGAACCTGTAAATACGTTTTTAAAGACACCCCATTCGAAACCAAGGTTTTGTTTACGGGCAGTTTCCCATTGTAGCCCAGGATTTCCAGGCGTACCTTCGTTATATTTTAATGGCCCCTGAACCAGGAATGTATCTCCAAATTTCTCCTGTGATTGTGTATTTCCACTCCACATAGAGCCTTGGTCCCAAATAGTTGCATAGCCCCACTGGATTCCACTTAAGCGGTCGTTACCTACTACACCGTCAGAATATCTAATCTTGAAAAGATTTACAAACTTTACATTTTCTTTAAAGAAGCTCTCGTTTGAAACAGTCCACCCCACTGCAACCGATGGGAAAAAGTCGAACTTATAACCGGGGCCGAATTTCTCGGAGCCGTTATACGAACCATTCAATTCTAATAAATATTTTCGGTTGAAATAATAGGTTGCACGACCTACCCAGTCTTCGCGTAACTGTGCCCAGTTGCTGCCCACTTCGGTACGCTGGCGGCTGAACAGGGCCAGACCTGTCACTTCATGCTTTCCAAAAGTTCTGTTATAGTTTAATCCCACTTCATAATAAAGGTTTCTTCTTGTGCGGTTTAAATTACCACCCGAAACATTCTCCGATTCATATCCCAAAGGATTTTCTTCCCAGTTAAAACCCGAACTTGCATTGTAACCTTCAGGATAATAATAGGTAGTATAATCTTCCACATCTAATCCATTCGGATGCTTGTAACTTTGCGAAGCTTCATCCCAATAACCTCCTGAAGTATAAAATTCTGGGTCTATGGTTTTTGTTAAAACACCGTCGTCATTGATGTTTTCACCATTGGTTACAAACGAGTTATCGTAAGCAAATTTACCTGCTGCTGATAATCCTTCGGTAATAAAATCAAGTTTCTGTTTAAGTTTGAAATCCGTATTAATCTCAGTGGTATTGAATTTGTTGTATCCTTGAAAAAGAAGGCCAGCCAGTTCATTTTCACCTACACGTTCGTATGTACCTTCACTATTTCCGTATATACCATCTTCATATACCGTAACGGGCCAATTAGGCGCATGGTTGTATAAGCCATACCACACGGTATGATAGTTGGCACCTGAGGTTTGTTGAGCTCCGTAGAAGCCACTCAAATTAACCGAAAAATCGGTAGTTTTTGTTAAGCTGAAATCCAGATTAGAACGAAAGTTAAACCTATCGTACGAATATTCAGGATTGTAGCCCTGCCCCACATCTTCGGTGGCCATAATATCTCCCACATGATTATAACTTAACGAACCAAAATATTTTACAAAGTTGGTACCCCCAGCAACGTTCATATTAAATCGGTGCGAACGTGCATAATCTTTTAGCATGGTTTCGGTTAAATCCAAACTCGGATAAGCGTATGGATAGGTATTATCGCGATAGTATCCAAGAATTTCATCAGGGACATAGTCGTTCCAACTGTCAGTATTTACCGCCGCTTCGTTAATAATTGCACGGTTACGTGACAAGATACCTGTGTAAGCATCTTCAACCTGGGCAATTTTACTTATGTTTTCCCAGGTAGTGTTGGCTTCGAAAGTAAATTTTGGTTTACTAACCGAACCTCGTTTTGTGGTAATAAGTATAACTCCGTTACCCCCTTTTACACCATAAACCGCTGTGGCCGAAGCATCTTTTAATACCGAAATATTTTCTACTTCATTAACGTCAATGTCGTCCATGCTACGCTCAATACCATCAACTAACACAAGTGGCGATGAGTTATTCCAGGTAGCTTTACCACGGATTAAAATTTCAGTTTCTTCGTAACTGTTTCCGGTTAGGTTACCACCACCACCAGGAAGCCCTGTTCCGGTCATTACAGAAACACCGGGCATGGCACCTGCCAAAGCATCGGATAAATTCGAAACATTACCTTGTTTCTTTAATTCTTCACCTTTGGTCTGGGTTATTGCCCCAACAACACTCTCCTTTTTCTGTGTACCATAACCTACAACAACTACTTCCTCGAGCTCTTCGGTATCAGCTGCCAACGTAACATTAATTACTGTTTGTTCTCCAACAGCAATTATCTGTTCGGCAAATCCAATAAACGAAAAACGAAGCTCATTTGCTGATTCTACACCGAGGGTAAAATTCCCGTCGATGTCGGTAATCGTTCCTGAAGTTGTGCCAACCACAACCACAGTAACTCCGGGCAAAGGCAGCCCGTCACTGTCGACAACAGTTCCCTTAATCGTTTTTGTTTGGCCAAAAACAGTCTGGGCGCTGATAAACAACAGAATGATTAAAAGTTTTAGTTTTTGCATCATTTTTGCTTTAGTTATTCAATTCTTTTTAGAAAGCCACTTTTTTAGGTAGTCGGTTTGAACAATGACTTTCAGAAAACTTATTTTGGTAGAATTTTGAATTGACCTTGGATAGTCATAAAATAAGAAGTTAAGGACTTCTCTTTACAGCTTTAGTGAATGATTTTTTTAAAATACTTTTTTTCATAATTCATAGTTTTTGATTAGATATTATTACTTTTTCGAAAGTCGATATAGTGCAGCCCCATGTGCAGGAAGATTTGCTTTAACTTCACCTTTTACCGTTCCAATATTTTTACGAGCCCATAAATCGCGCACATTGTAGGTATCTCTTAAATAATCCCATTCCAGGTCAAATACAACTTCTTTTTCCGTATCATTTAAGTTGAAAAGTGCAATAAACTTGTCCCCGGTTTCCTTATCGGTTGATATCCAAAAACGTTGTCCGTTACGAGCGAAAATCTGACGGGCATTGCTGCCGTTTTGGTTAACAGTAAGAACTTCAGGATTAGTGATAAGCGACAAAGTAAATTCATCCACATCCAACATATCGTTACCCAACATTAATGGCGATTGAGCAATGCTCCATAAACTCATCATTGTTATTTGTTCATCTTTTGTGAATTTGGTCATACGCTCCGGTCCATGCGGGCGGTCGTCCAACGAAATTTTTCCAATTGGAATCATATCGGCATCCGGCCAGGTGCCTGGTTCGGCGTGTGGTGCCCATACATTTAACAAATCGAAATTGTGTGCCAGGCTTTCCCATTTGTCCCAATAATCGGCAGAAATGCGCCACATGTTGGCATTTGCTTTAAGGTGGTCGGCTTGTCCAAGCGGCGCTTCTCCGCACGATAAACTAAGAACCATCGGGCGGCCACAATTTTCAATGGCCTTACGCATCATGGCAATTTCCCCTTCGTGGTACGGAGGAAACATGGTGTCGTCTGCCTTAATAAAATCGACACCCCAATCGGCATACAATTCGAAAAGCGAGTTGTAATATTCCTGAGCTCCCGGTTTGGTTGGATCTACTCCCCACATGTGGTTACACCAACCGCAAGTATCCCAGGGTTCTGCAATATCTTTTAGTGTATAATCAGTTCCTTTTATGGGTAAATCCTGAAAAGCACAATATCGATGCACTCCACGCATAATATGAATTCCGAATTTCATGCCTTTACTATGTACATAATCGGCAATTGGTTTAAATCCTTGGCCATTAGCTGAAGATGGAAATCGTTCAACTGAAGGAATCAGCCGACCATATTCATCGTGTGTAGTATACTCGGGATGTAATGGTTCACCCGGACTTTTGTATCGTAAGTTTGGATGTCCTTTTCTACGTGGAGTATCCCAGTTACCTGGTTCGGGGTGCCACCAGATATAATCAATTACGGCGTATTCCCAACCGTATTCCAACAAGTTATCGGCCATATAGTCTACTACACCACGAAACTCTTCTTCGTTAATGCGGCAATCGTAAGCATCAAAACTATTCCATCCCATTGGAGGCGTTTGAGCAACTTTTATTTCAGACGCAGAGATTTTTGATTTTACATTTTGCGAAGCGGAATCGACACAAGCATTAAATGCCAACAGAATAAAACCAATTCCCAGATATTTTAGCTTCTTCATAAGTTTGTTATTTTATCGTTTTAATGGTGTTCTTACACGAATTCAATAACAAATATATTTTCTACTCAAATAAAGCTTTTATACGGTTGTACATTTGTTTTGCTCTTTTGTATACAACACATATAACACTAACTATGTGACACTTACAAAATATTAAATTTCAAATATTTTATATAATCAAATGCAATTATTCCAATTAGGTGGTCGGAATTGGTAAGAATCAGAAGTATGATTTTAGAGTTTGTGAGTTAATAATTATTAGTCCATAGACACGATGGGCACCAAAAGTTTTTTTCAATTAACATGTACTATTTATGTTTATGCAATAACAAATAGACGAACAAAAAAGAGCCTTTCAAATAATGAAAAGCTCTTTTAAAACTAACTAATTAAACTAACTACTTTATCATAAATTAATCTTCTGAATTTTGTACTTCAGGATGATTAATCGTTGGAAGATATTTCGACATTTCATGTTTCACTGAATTATATTGTGGATCATTCGCCAGATTCTTCCACTCCAATGGATCATTTTCATGGTTGTACAATTCTTCTGCACCATCTTGATATTTTGTGTATCGCCATTTTTTATTTCGAACTGTGTGGCGATTAAATCCAAGTGTTGTTAAAGCCGGCTTATCCCAGTTTGTATTTACATTACTCAGTAACGGGACAATGCTGTTCCCCTCGTTTTCAGGATTTATCGGCAAACCACATAGTTCTGAAAGCGTTGGATATAAATCCATTAAACTTACAGGATTGTTGCAACGAGAACCAGCCTCAGTAACACCGGGAACTTTAAAAATAAGTGGCATGTTGCAAGCTTCCTCCCAAAGGGTAAATTTCTTGTAACGAAGCTTTTCGCCCAAATGCCAACCGTGGTCGCCCCAAAGTACAACAATAGTATTCTCGGCATATTTACTTTTTGCCAGTGCATCAAGAACAACTCCCACACAAGCATCAGCATAATTTATGCAGGCCAAATAAGCTTGAACAGCCGCTTGTTGCTTTTTATATTTTTTTGCAGCAAAGTAATTTTTAGATGGCCCAAGAGCTGATTTTGGAATATCGTCATAGTCATTCTCATTCACCTCGGGTAAAATCATTTTTCCCTCCGGAAACTTGTCAAAAAACTCTTGAGGGACATGCCATTTAAGGTGCGGACGAAAAATACCACAGGCCAAAAAGAAAGGCTTGTCGTAATCTTTTTCTAACTGGTCGGCTGCCCACTTTGCGGTAATGTAATCCTGAGTATCTTCAAAAGTGGCATCGGTAGGTCCCCAGTCGAAATTTTCATCGGCTTCTCCTACTGGTATTCCATTTGCCAAATAACCAGATTCTCTTTTAACAGCTCCATACCCCCCTGTGGTTCGTATCCATTTATCCCACGAAATGGTATCTGCTTTTTCGCCGTTTGCTGAATGAAAAATCTTACCTCGCGCCGTTGTAAAATAACCATATTTCGAAAACCATTGCGGAATGGTTAATGCATCTTTCAACACTTCGGAATCCCGCATTTGGGTACCATTTCCATATACACCTGTTGTTGATGGTCGATATCCACTCATTAAAGCTGCACGCGAAGGATTGCAAACCGAAGCGGCACAATAAGCATTTTCAAAAACAACACCTTGTTTGGCCAATTTATCCATATTTGGGGTTTGGGCTTGCGGATGTCCTCCTGCAAATCCAGTCCAATCGTTTAGATCGTCGATGGCTATAAAAAGGACATTATAGGGTTGTTTATTTTCTTTATGGTTGGCCACTACCTCGCCTTCACTACATGATAAAATAGTTAAACCGATAAGAAAAGTTATTATTAATGTTCTTGTGGATTCCATTTTTTAACTTTAGGTCCTAAAACGGGGTTTCTACTTCCTTACCATCTGACTCGAATAACGGCGTTACTGCGAACTCATCACGGGCAGAAAGGAATAATTCTTCAAATTCTTTTACTAACTCAGGATACTGTTCAGCCACATTGTTTGTTTCTTCTGGATCCGATTCAAGATTATATAATTCGAAAATCACTTTCTCTTTTGGCCCACGAACATTCAACTTCACAGCTTTCCAATTTCCCTTCAAAATGGCTTGTTTACCTCCCAATTCGAAAAATTCCCAATATAAATAATCGTGCTCTGCCGTTTGTTCTTCTCCAAGCAAAGTTGGAAGGAAAGAAATACCGTCTGTTTCAACAGGCTTTTCGCCTCCAACCAGATCGGCAAACGTTGGTAAGAAATCCCAGAAAGCAAAAGTTTGTTCCGATTTTGAACCAGCTTCAACTGAACCAGGCCAACGAACGATAAATGGCGTTTTAACACCACCATCATAAAAATCGCGCTTCATTCCGCGTAATTCACGATTTGAATTAAAAAATTCCATGACATGACGCCCCTCTTGGTGTGGCCCATTATCCGAACAAAAAATTACCATGGTATTTTCATCCAATCCTAGTTCTTTAACCTTATCCAATAACATTCCTACTGAATTATCTATGTTCCGAATCATCGATGCAAAACCTTTCTCGGGTTGTGGCCAATCTTTTTCAGCAAACTCATAATAATCGGGAACTTCCATTCCATCGCCTGCAAAAGGCCCTCCTTCGTTATTGGCATGCGGAACATTGTATGCCATGTATAAGAAAAATTTGTTGTCCTTATTCTTCTCAATAAAATCAATTGCTTTTTTATCAAAGAGATTGTGGACATACTCCTCGCGAACAGCAGCCACACCGGTTCCTTCGGGCATGTCGGCCCAAGGGTTTTTTCCATCAACCAAAGTAGTTTTGTTTTTTAATGGAACTTTTTCCCCGTTTTCGATTAAAAACTCAGGATAAAAGTTATGCGCATGCCACATGTTTATGTAACCGTAAAAATAATCGAAACCCTTTTTTTGTGGATCATCGTATGGAGGTGGGTGACCAATACCCCATTTACCAATTCCTCCGGTAGCATAACCAGCATTCTTAAATACTTTGGCAATGGTTAACTCATCGTCACTAAGTAATTGAGCTGGTAAATTTCCACGGACATTAGTGTGTCCGGTATGCTTTCCGGTCATTAGTGAAGCTCGCGATGGTGCACAAACTGTTGAACCGGTATACATATTAGTAAAATGCATACCCTCGGTAGCCATTTTATCAATGATTGGGGTTGAAAGCGTTTTCTGACCATAAAAACTCAGGTCGCCGTACCCCATGTCGTCCACCAATACCAGAATAACATTTGGTGATTCAGGCACTTTCTTTTCTTGCTCTTTTTGCGTTGGAGTGCAGGCCATGCTAAAAAGCATTATACCGATAAGCAATCCATTAATTAACTTTTTCATTTTATTGATATTGTTTGTTTTCTACAGAATAAGATAGAACTCGCTTGATTTTACTATTTCCGTATGTACGAAAGTTTTCACCCTTTACACTAAGTCCTATATACCACTAAATTCTATTTTTTACTTATTTTAAAAATTTGTGCACCATGCGAATTTACTTCGTGGCTAAAACTTTTACTGAAGTTGCCAACATCTTGTTTTTCCCAAAGATCGCGCACATGGCACTTTCCTTTTAATCCAAGTTCCTTGAAATCAACAGAAACAGTTTCCGTTTTTTCATTCAGATTAAAAAATGCCACATAAATATCTTCTGAATCAGGGATCTTTGAAGTCCAAACCACATGGCCGTCTTTTCGATACAACTGCCTGGCATCATAAGAATTCTGATTGGCTTCCAATACTTCATCAGCCGTTAAAAGTTTTTCAACAAATGGAGAGTTATCTGGCATATCTCCCCCCATCATGAGTGGCGATTTGGCAATACACCACAATGTCATATGTGTTATTTGCTCGTCTTTTGTAAACTGGCTTTCACGTTCCGGACCATGTGGCCCACGTCGGGAAATCCACCCCAATTGTAACATATCGGCATCAGGCCAATTTCCAGGTTCGCGGGCTGCTTCCCAATTGTTGAGTAAATCAAACTGGTTCTTAAGTAAATCCCAATCGTCCCAAAAGTCTTTTGAAATACGCCACAGATTTGAAATAGATTTTACGTGCTCCATATTTTCCAACTTCATATTTAGCGAAAGACTTAACACTATTTCTCGTCCACTATTCATAATTGCTTTGTGCATGGCTTCTGCCTCGCTACCACGATATGGATAACCTTCTTTTAAGTCGATATCATCAATTTTTATATAATCAACTCCCCATTCGGCGTACAACTCAGCTAAAGAGTTATAATACTCCTGTGCACCGGGTTTACTCATATCAACACCGTACATTTGGTTTAACCACGGACAAACTGACGTAGTGTCGGCAATCATATCGGCAGTAATTCCATCTGTACCTTTAATGGGTGTTTTTGCCCAGACTGCCTGGCGGGGAATTCCGCGCATTACGTGAATACCAAATTTCAACCCCAGGCTATGCACATAATCAGATAGCTCCTTGTAGCTACCATTTCCAAGAGTTGATGGAAATTTGCGAGGATCGGGTAAAAGTCTTCCCCATTCATCCATGGCCAACCACGGCACAGGCGCATTATCTTTGCTTAATCGAAATTGTGGCGGATTATTTTGTGTACTGTTTGGCGGATGCGGGTACGACCAGCAATAGTCAATTACTACGTATTCCCAACCTAAATCCTTGAGTTTTTCAGCCATATAATCGGCATTGGCTTTTACTTCTTTTTCCTGAACAGCCGCACCATAACAGTTGTAACTGTTCCATCCCATTGGAGGTGTTTCGGCCCAAAGTTTAAAGTTGTTCGTTTGTGCTAAAGCTGCACTCCCAAATAATAGAATTGAAAACGTAACAAGAAACAATTTCTTCATGGTTTATTTAGTTTATTTTGATGTTGTACAAAACTTGAATTTTAACTACAAAACTAAACGAACCAGAATTTTCTTCTTTGTTTTATTGGACGGATGTTTTGTTCCAGGGTACAAAGTACAATTCTGTTATACTATTGTCTTGGCAATACCTCCATGACTTTTAGAAAATTGTAGAAAGAAGAACTCCTCCTTTTTATTCGCGTTGATAAAAGCAACTTATTGCTGAATTGAAAGAACTAGCTTTGTTCTCATAAGCTCCATGCATCTGCCGAATTTAAAACACGCCCGAAGCTCTATACCTAAATTATTTTGTAATGAAATTAGTTCACTTTAAGTAGGAAATTATTCTGTACTCACGTACCTCACTTCAGCATATCAATAGGCCCCCGTTAAATCAACATAAGGCTCAACGTGGGCATCATTAGACGGATCGTACTCCGGGTTTGTTTGAGGCCAATACGTTTCTTTTACATTTTTCTTTAACCAGGTCATCAATTTTACGAAAAGCTCATTGGTTTTTTCTGGTATTTGTTTGGCCAGATTATTGGTCTCCGAAAGATCTTCGGCCAGATTAAATAGTTTTAAGCGGCCATGCCAGTCAAAAATCAGCTTAAAGTCGCCTTCCATAATTGCAGAATGCGGTGTGAGAGGTAAACCATCGTAAGGATTATTGTATATTACATTAAAAGGATAATGCCAGTAGCGGGTATCTCGCATATACGTTCTTTTTTCATTTTTAACATCATATAACAGACCTAAAATACTCCGCCCATCAATGTTTTTATCATTGTAATAGAACTTTGGCTCGTATCCTGCCACTTCCACTAAGGTTGGAAAAATATCAGCACAGTCAACGGGCACCGTCGACCACTTGTTTCCCTTTAACTTGCCTTTCCAACGAAAAACAAGGGGCACCCGTACACCTCCTTCGGTTAGACAAGCCTTTCCTCCCATTAACGGAAAATTATCAGTAACATGGCCATGGGGAGTTATTTTGGAATCAATTCCACCATTGTCCGACATAAACACCACAAGTGTATTTTCCTCAAGTCCGGTTTCTTGTAATTTATCCAGAATTTTGCCTACTGAATTGTCCAACGATTTTATCATTGCTGCATAAGTAGCATCTTTATGCCCGTTCCAACCTTTTGTTTTCTTATTCTCGAAATATTCAATATCTTCTCCTGGTGCTTGCCAGGGACTATGTACTGCGAAATGACAAAAATAAAGGAAGAAAGGTTCATCTTTAATTTTTGCCCTTTTTTCAATATAACTTAAAGCTTGCTCTGTTAGGTCATCTGTTAAATACGCTTCTCCGGTTTCTTCTCCTGAGCTTCCCATCAACCATTCTTCCTGAGGAGTATTTGGAATCATTTCTTTTGAACGGTTATTCCATTTATCGCGCCAGTTAAAATATTTCGAACCACCGGCATCGAACCACACCAATGCTTCAAATCCCTGATCTTCCGGCGCATAGCCTTTTGCTCCATGTCCTCCAACATGCCATTTCCCTATAAATGCCGAATGGTAATCTGATAATGCCTCGGCAATTGTAATTTCATCCTGCCCATTATCGTAGACAGTTCCGGACGGCAAAGCTGTATTTGTTTTTCCGTTCAGCAAAGCCTGTTCAATTTCTATTTTGTCGCTATGATACAACACATCGTGGGCATAACTTCCATCTGGCACATCCAAGCCCTGATTGTAATAGGTTTTTCGGAAGGGTGTTGCGGTTGTAAAACCAAGCCGGGCTGCATTTTTTCCCGTTAATATACTTGCGCGCGTTGGCGAGCAAAGCTGGCATGCATAAGCTCGTTCAAAAGCGACTCCTTCTTCCAATAACCTATCGAGATTTGGAGTTTCATAAAACATTTTGTGTTTCTTGGTCCCAAGGGTATGTTTGGCATACTCCTGAATATCCATATACCCAAGGTCGTCGGCAAGAATAAAAATAATGTTGGGAGCATCATCCCCTTGATTTTTAAAAGCTGTTTCGCCAAATGCTGTCATTAAAAAAAGGAAGAGGAATAATCCTGTAATCCGATATTTTAGTTTCATTTTACTCTTTAAAATAATAGTCGTACCAATGCTTTTCCCTTCTTATCTCTCCGTCGGGTATACCTGGATTCTTTAGTTCTGCCCCCCATTTAACGAGCTCCTTTTTCATTTTATCTGCTTTTTCGGGATACTGAAAAATCAGGTTTTCTGATTCAGGTTCTTCTGAATTTAAATCGAACAAGAACTCGCGATTACCTGCTTTTAAAAACTTCCAGTTGTCCATTCTAATTGCACTCTGATCCCAAAAGCGCCAATAAAGCTGCTCGTGAGGCTGGCCTTTTCTTTCTCCTGTTAAATACGGAATCAGGTTTGTGCCGTCAAACGCTTTGGGCTTCTTTCTGCCGGCCACTTCAACTGCCGTTGCAGCCATATCAAGCGATACAACAGGTTTGTTATACACTTCGCCTTTGGGCAATACTGCCGGCCACGAAACAATGTAAGGTACGCGGATACCACCTTCAGAAATCATTCCTTTTTCGCCAACAAAAGGTTTATTTAACGAGCCGTCCCAGGCACCACCTTTGTGTGTTAAAGGAATATCTTCTTTATATATTTTTAAGGGAGCTCCATTATCGCTCATAAAAAATATAAGCGTGTTTTCATAAACCCCATGTTCTTTGAGCTTATTAATAATCTTCCCTACACCATCGTCAACTGCCGACATCATAGCCAAACAATACCGCCTACGTTCGGGCATTTTGCCGGGGAAACGGCTTAAATACTTTTCGGTTGCTTCCAAAGGAACATGCGGGGCATAATAGCCGAGGTAAAAGAAAAATGGTTTTTCGTAATTACGGTCGATAAAAGTTGTTGCGGCATTGGTTTGGTTATCCAGGCGATAACCATCGGCATTTATCCATTGTGGTTCAATCGAATTCCCGCACAAGTCGTAGTTTGCCCAAATATTATACATTGTACCATAATAATATTCCTGAAACCCTCGCACATGGGGATAATATTTCATCGTTAATTCCAGGGGAACATCCTTAGGCGAGTAACGCGCCTTATCCGGAATACCGGGTACATTTTGGCGAACCCAATTGGTTTGCACATACAATGGCTGTAAATGCCATTTTCCGGTCATCCCGGTAACATAACCTGCATTTGACATGTGTTCGGCAATTAGTGTTTCATCCAGCGGAACCGGTTGAACACCATTATCATCGGAACCAAAACGCTGCTGGTAGCGTCCGGTTAGCAAACCTGCCCGCGATGGGGCACATTGTGGCGCAGTAACATAACCAGATGTCATGCGTATCCCATTTTCTGCCAGTTTATCAATATTCGGAGTTTTTATATCGGGAACCATCCCATTTGCACCGATATCGGCATACCCCAGGTCGTCGGTAAAAATTACAATAATATTGGGACGTTGCTGTGCAAAAATGAAATTGATTGCACAAAACGCCATAACAAATGTTGCTACTATTTTTTGCATGATTAACGTTAATTCTGAATTTTATTTTTAAACCTATTGGGGAATTATATCATTGGCTGTTTTCGGCTCGGGCTTCTTAAAAAGTGTCTTTGTATCAGGATGCTGCTTCCAAAGTTTTCTTTTTTTTTCATCAAAGTCGTGATTTTTTACAGGCAACGCGGCGCCGGTGTTTGTCTGCCAGGCTTTCAGTTCTGTTTTCAATTCCTTTAGCCTGGCAATATTTACTTCGGCCAAATTATTTGTTTCTGAAATATCTTCTTTCAGGTTATACAATTCAAAAGAACCGTCAACCAAATTTTCTATCAGTTTCCAATCGCCTTTTCGAATAACACTTTTGGGCACATCGTGATGGTACACCGGGTAGTGCCAAAACAACGCCCGTTCAGGTTCTCTGTTATTTCCCATTAGTTCAGGAAGAATGTTTTTTCCGTCGAACACCTGTATTTCGGGCATGTTGGCTTCTGCCAGTGCCATAAAGGTGGGGTAAAAATCAACGCTGCTTATTAATGCATCAGAAACCAAACCTGAGCCTATTTTACCGGGCCAGCGTACAATAAAAGGTTCGCGAATACCTCCTTCGTAAACCGTACCCTTTTCGGCCCGCAACGGAGTATTCGATGACGCAATGTATAACAACGAATCGTTTTCGTAAATATGTTGTTTGGATTTATCGATTAGTGGAATCTCATCGAAACGGCTCTTTAACCCTCCATTATCGGAGAAAAAGAGAACAATTGTATTCTCGGCCAAGCCCAGTTCATCCAACTTATCGAGTACCCGGCCAACACTTTTATCAACACTTTCAACCATAGCCGCATAAATGGCATTACACGGATAATTATCAACTTTCTCTTTTTTCAGGTACTTGTCGATTAAGGCCGAATCGGCGTCTAATTGCACATGCACATCGTAATGCGAAAGGAAAAGAAAAAATGAAGAATCCTTATTTTCTTCCAAAAAATTAACACTCATATCTGTAAGAACATCAGAAAGCGGTTGTTTAGGGTTATTCACTTCGTAATGAGGGCTAAACTTCGAATTAAAAAAGCCGCCGCCCTTGTATTCGTAAGCACTATCATAACCACGTTTCGAGGGGTGATGCTCGTCCCAGAATCCCAGGTGCCATTTTCCGAAATACCCTGTTCTATAACCGGCAGTTTTCATAGCTTCGCCCAAAGAAGTTATGTCTGTTGGCAAGTGCTGCGTTCGGTTTTTGGGTACAACAACTTCCTCAAAAGGCCTCCAGTGCCCCGGTATAAAATCGATTACCCCAACTCTTGCCGGGTACTGCCCCGATTGTATACTGGCACGCGTTGGCGAACAAACCGGACAAGCAGCATAAGCATTGGTAAATCGAGTTCCCTCTTCGGCAAGTTTGGCTAAACGTGGTGCTTCGTTAAAGCGGTTTCCGTAAACCGGCAAATCAGCCCAGCCCATATCGTCGGCCAGAATAAAAACAATGTTGGGCTTTTTTGTTTTTTGTTTCTCTGTTTTTTGCAACGAACAGGAAAACAGTAATCCTGCCACGCCAATTATAAGTATCCAACAAACTTGTTTCTTCATTTCAGCTTTATGTTTTGTTTACTTTAAAATACCTTCCGATTTCATTAACAAGTGAAGTTTTTCGGTTACAGATTCATTTTCATCTGCAATGTTTTTATTCTCGTCCTTGTCTGTATTATGGTTGTAAAGCATTTGTGAAATTCGTTCTCCCTTAACCCGGTATTCGGTATAAAGGTAGTCTTTGGTTTTTACCGATTCGCCATTTTTAAAGCGTGAGAATACAGCTTCTTTCCATTCTGTATCAGGATTTTCGAGCAATGGTTTCATACTTTTCCCCTGCAGATGTTTGGGTATTTCAATACCTGCCAGTTCGCAAATACTCGGGAACAAATCAACAAATTCAACCAAAGCCTCAACCTTTGCATTTTTAGCAAAACCCGGAGCCCGAATGATTAAGGGCACTTGTAATGAGGTATTAAAATTACTGTGCTTACACCATAAACCATGCTCGCCCAGTTGCCAGCCATGGTCGCCACACAAAATAACTACTGTATTTTTATCGAGTTCCAGTTGCACCAGTTCGTCTAAAATCCGACCAATCATGGCATCGGAAAAACTTACGCATGCATTATAGCCATGAATAAGATTACGTGCCACTTCGTCTGACACTGGTCCGGTTTGTGGGATTCCGGTGTATTGTTTTCGTAACTCTCCCCAATTGTGAAGTGCTTCTTTCGGGCATTTTTCGGGAGCAAAAGGATTTTTTGCCAATTCAATTTTGTTGTGGTCGTACATGTCCCAATATTTTTCGGGAGCAATAAATGGCAAGTGGGGTTTTGTAAAACCGGCTGTTAAAAAAAAGGGGTTCCCGCTTTTTTTCAGGTTTCGCAGGTCGGCAATAACCTTATTGGCAATTTTTCCCCCCTGAAGCGAATCATCAGGAACCGGGGCAATTTCCCAGGCAGCGGCCATCCCTTTTGTCTTCATCAGCTCAAAATTTTCAGGCGTTTTATAATCTCTGAAATCTTTGGGCTTGTAATTGTCATCCCACGAAGCTGCATTATCAAACTGATGATGATATATTTTTCCGTTACTTATGGTTTTGTATCCGTTTTGTTTTAAATAACCCGGAATATCAACTAAATCCGGAACATCTTTCTCGGCCCAGGTAGCGGCATTGGTAAAACGTCTTGCAGTTGGTCTTGTGCCCGTTAATAAACTGGCTCGTGATGCCCCGCAAACCGGAACATTACAATAGGCGTTGCAGAACAACAATCCTTCTTCGGCCAGCCTGTCGATATTGGGACTCAATGTTTCAGCATTCCCGTAACATCCCAATTGTGGCCTCAAATCATCAACAATAATGAACAAAAAATTAGTCTTCGGTGGTTGAGCTTCCTGCCCAGGAGAAACAATGCAAAACAACTGCAGGGCAATAAAACCTATAATTCCTAAAATATTCTTCATGGTAACCTACTTATTTAAAGGTAAAACACGAAATGAATCAATACGAATAAGTTCCCTTTCAGAACTACTATCAAACACAAGCGATACAGAATATTGGCCCTCGGGGGTGTGATTTAAAGGAACAATAACTGTTTTGTATGTTTCCCACGACCCGGTTGTTCCGAAGGTTGCCCTGCCAATTTCAGGCCCATTTGGGTTAAAGGCTTTTACAACAATATCGCCTCCGTTGATATTATCGCAAGCGTAGGTAAATTCAATCTGAGCACTGTAGGGCATGTTTCTTATGTTTGTAAAATTCAGGTAATCGCCATTTTTAAGGTTACGAATAACAAACTGGTTTTCTTTAAACTCATACTTTTCGGGGCCATCGGGCATTCCCATAAACCATTCGGCCTGAATTGCCGGCCAGTTGGCATCAAATTGTCCTACCCCGTTTTCGGCAATAATATCTTCCATTGGAGCAATTGTACCGTCTTTTTTATAATGCACATAGGCCAGCGAACAAAAGCGATAACGCCTGCGCATATCTTCTTTCAAAGCAGTATAATTTACAAAATTCTGGTTGTTAAAGTCGAAATAGCCCAGATGACCTTTTGCACTGGCTTCGCCAATGTACGTGTAGGGGCCATAAATGTTTTTTGAAATGGCGTAAGGGCTTCTCCACGAAAGGTAGTAATAATCGCCGTGTTTATGAATAAAAGAGGCATCAACAGGAATTACGCCTTTTGAATAATCGCCGATAACCTCAAGCTTACGCGGCTCTTCTTTTAACGAAACCATATCATCGTTAAGCGCAACAATGTAGTAATTTATTTTTTTGTTTTTATGATTACCAAATGACATGTAGGCTTGTCCATCGTCGTCAATAAACACGCAATTGTCATATTCGTGCGCATCGGTAAGTTCTTCAGGCAGCAGGGGTGTTCCCAAAGCATCTTTCCATGGCCCCCGGGGCGAATCGGCAATAGCAACGCCCGTGTTTTTATTAAAATTACTGAAATACCAATACCACTTTCCGTTTCTTTCAATACCGTGACCGGCAAAACATTTATCACTCTCGCCCATGTATAAATCTTTGGGGTCGAGCATACTTTCAAACTCCCAGTGTACCAAATCGGTTGACGAAAAGCAACGCCAATAAGGCATAATAAAGGTTTGTATGTCGAAATTATAGGGTTCTACATCGGTGCCGCCAAAAGCATAAGCCCTTTCGCCCACTTGTACAATGTTTAAATCTGGCCAGGCAAATGGCGGATTAATTTGCCCCTGAACGTTTACTACCTGCATAAATAGTAACAAAATAGCGATAGGAAGAAATCTGATTTGCATTTTACTTATCTTAATTTTTATATAAACTTAGTTGATTATTTCAGTATTATTTAGCTTGGTTGTACGCATTTTTATTCTTCTGAACCAAATTTGCAGAAGCTACTTCGATAGAATAAGCGCCGGAAAGCTGGTTCTGCAAAACAAAATACCTGTTGCCATCTTTCGAAGTTTTAACATCGTGAAATTTTAGAATTGAACCATTCACCAGTATCTCGCCCGCCGAAGCATTTACCGGAATATAAAAATCTGCCACACTGTTTGGAGGAACAGAAATACTCCACCGAAATTTTTGGTCGGTATTTTCCCAGCTGCTTTTTATAACTCCAAATGGTGAATTATAATTGGCCCCGGCATTTTTCAGAAAATTGAACATTCCAGGCTTAAATGTAATTCGTTTAAACCCCGGTTCTTCTTCAACGGGCCTTATTCCGGCAATTCCATAAAAAAACCATGCATCGAAACCAAACTGAATGCTGTGGTTGAACGAACGGCGTTGGTCATTCTTTTCAGGATTGTCGTAATAATCATCCACAGGGAGTACTTCCCACATGGTAGTTGCATCGTAATGTTCCCACATGTACGGAAAACTGTTATAACCTGATTTGCTGAAAATAAAATCGGCAGCCTCTTCGTTACCATATTCGCACAAAGCACTAAAAATCCGTCCGGTACCAAACATTCCGGTATGTATAAAACCGTCGTATTTCGTATTTATATTTTCGACAATTGCATTCGACACCTCTTTTTCAAGTCCCTCCGGAACCAGCCCAAACTCCAAAGCCAGTGCATTGGCAGTCTGGCTGCCGTAACTTCTCGAATTTTCAGCAAAAAAATGTTGATTAAAACTTTGCTTCACTTCATTTTTCATTTTCCTGTAGAAAATTGCATCATCTTGTTTTCCTACAATTTTTGCAGTTTTAGAAAGAATGTCGATATCGAGGTAGTGAAATGCTGTTGAGGTCACAGGAATCGGGGTATCGACTGCTTTATGTGCTCCCGGCGGACACCAATCGCCCAAACCGTATTTAATTATTCCCTCCTCACCTTGCTCATGAATATAGTCAACCCATTGTTTCATCAGCGGATAAAAATCATTCAGTACACGGGTGTCGGCATAATAAACGTACAAAAGCCAGGGGAGCTGAACCACCGCTGTTCCCCAGTCTGCTGAAGCCATTCCGCTATTACGTTTACCCGGAGCAATCATAAAAGGAATTCCTGCGGGCTTTTCTTCAACCACACGGTCGTGAAAATTGGTTTTAAATGCTATTGTTGATTTGTTGATGTTTGCAGAGGAGCGAATATCGTATAAGTATTTTTTCAGAAAGGCATGGCTGTTGAAATTCTGAATTAATGTTGGGGCAACAACATGTGCATCGCCCAGCCACCCGCACTTCTCACGATGCGGGCAATCGGTTGGGATGCCATGGAGGTTACTTCTAAGCGACCACAAACTCATTTTATGCAAGCGATTTATGGTTTCCGAAGAACAGGAGAAACTGCCACTTTGCTCCAAATCGGTATGCAGCACTTTCCCTGTCAATACCCCTTTCGATGGATTTTCAATACCTTCCAATTCAACATACCTAAAACCATGATAAGTAAATCGGGGCATCCAATTTTCGGTTGAATTTCCACTGCAGATATACGAATCGCACTGTTCCTGATTTGTGGCAAAAACACCGGTGCTTCTTATATCGAGCGTACTATCAGGATACAACTTTTCGGCATAACGCAAGGTAATTTTAGTTCCGGCCAAAGCTGATACATTTAGTTCAACCACACCGGCAAAGTTTTGGCCAAAATCAAATATTGTTTTATTCCCGTTTCTGATGATTTTTTGTGCCTGTATGGTTTCCGTAACCCGAATGGGTTTAATGGTTTGAGGAATTACTTTGGGAGGATACGATTTTGCCAGGCTGACCGGCAACCAATTCCCGTCCATTGAATTTTTTAAAACCGATTCTTTGCTTGCATTATAATGTTCACCTGCATAAATGTTGCTTCTTTCAATCGGTCCGTTTGTCCACATCCAGTTCTCACCGGTATCAATTACCTTCAAAGTTCCATCATTGAATGTTAGCTGTAATGAGGCCACAACTTTTGGTTTTCCGTACGACATTGCCGGTGTCCACACCAGGTTTTGATTGTAAAAACCATCGCCTAGTAATATTTTAATTTCGTTGTCTTCATTGAACGATTCTGCCGGTACCGGATAATGCACATAAAATGCATATTCGTTGTAGTTTGTTTGAGCCGGATCAAGAACATGGTCACCAATCTTTTCGCCATTAATACACACTTCGTAATATCCAAGACCCGCCACCAGCAGTTGTGCATTTTTTATCTTTTCGCTATTTTCAATCTTAAAAGTTTTTCCAAACACCGGTTGTGCATTTGCTATATCTGCCTGATAAGTAATCCATTTAGCATTCGTGTGTTTCGAAAGCTCATCCAGAAAACAGAAGTGTTCATACTCACTCCATTCCGATGTTTGGCCTTTATTGCCAATTACCCTTACTCTCCACTTGTAATGTTTTCCCGGAGTTAGTTCTTCCCCGGAATATTTAATTCCGAATTGCTTGTCTGAATTTTCACTTTTCAAGTGCCAGTTAAAGCCCGATTCTTCTTCGGCTTCAACCATTTCTATTTCAAAGGCTGATTGTACGAAACTATCTATTTCGGACCGTGTCTTCCAACTAAATACAACTTCGGTATCCGTTAAATTGAAAGGATTCAAACTAACTTGCAAATCTATTATTTTAAAATTTTTTGCCGGATTACAAGCAACAAAAACACTAATACACAATATTATCAATATACTAATACGCATTCTTTAATATTAAAAATAACGAAACACAGAAAACTTTATACGGCAGGGAAGTTTCAACTTCCCTGCGTATAAATGGTTAAATCATTTTTTCGAACAGCTGTTAACAATTCTCCTTTGGTTTTATAAAGGCAAAGTCATGTCTGCTATTGTTTCGTAATTAAAACCTTTGAGGTATGGTCTTGGATTTTCATTAATTTCGGGAACCGTTCTGATTTCCCAAATCTCGTCACTCATTTCGGGGAAATTGGCCAAATCATCCCACTGAGCAGTAGGGAATCCAACTGCCTCCATTCCCGGCTCCAGATAATTCGCTTCCGAATCGTAATAAACACCTGAAAACTGTAGAGTGGCTCCCGCATTAGCGGCAAGTATAACCTTTATATTCTTCCCTTCTTTTCCGGGTGCAGGTACAAGAGAGCCCGCCATTAGCACATTGTTCAGGTTTATTGCTCCGGTAATTAAACCAATAATGCCACCATTGTGATTATTGGGAGGATTGCCAATTCCATCGACATACGAAACACAATTTATTAAATCGCCACCGTCAATACGCCCCGTAAAACATCCTGACTGACCGCTTTGCATGTGTGTTTTTCCGGCAACAAAGCAATTTTCAATTCTGCAAGCCGCTCCTAATCCAACGATAACACCTGCGTGATTAACGCCTGAAGCTGTAACAAAATCGACATTTACCAAACCGAGGTTTTTTACCGTCCCTCCGCTTAGTTGTGCAATAAAAGCTGTTTTTGGATTGGCCTGTTCGTTTATATAAAGCCCCGAAATAAAATGATAATTACCATCTAAAATTCCGGCATAATCACTTATAGGCATAAACCCAGCACCACCATTCCAGCGACGTGTTTCCGCAGCATCAATATC
Organism: Draconibacterium sp.; assembly: GCF_041583095.1. Lineage (NCBI taxonomy): Bacteria > Pseudomonadati > Bacteroidota > Bacteroidia > Marinilabiliales > Prolixibacteraceae > Draconibacterium > Draconibacterium sp. Next base: position 26,259 of record NZ_JBFHGM010000001.1, on the reverse strand, counting down.
GGCAACAAGTTTCCACTCACCTCCCCATGCTGAGGCTTCTGTGCTCAGCCACTTTAATTCTGCAATTGTAGCAATTTCACCAGCAACAGCAGGCATTTTAGCATCAGAAATATAGCCGTTATCAACATAACTGACGAATTCTTCTACAGCAGCCTGAAACACCAGGATTGGCGCATCAGCTGCAATTATCTCATCATCTGCAAGTAAAGCTTCAATTTCGTCAATATCAGTTTGTAACAATGCATAAACCTCTCTCTGCACTTTGGTAAATTCAGGTTTTACTATTTCCGACTCCAGCCAGGTATAGTATTCTTTTGTAGTGCTAAACCGCTCTGTAATTCCATTAATATATGCATTTACCTCATCACTTGTGAGCTCGTTAAATTCTAATAATTCCTTTACATTATCAACCTGTGCAATAATCGATAAGGCATTATAATCTCCGTCTTCTCCTGTTCCACATAACCAATCGTAAATTGCGGCAACTTCGCCGGCAGTATTAGCATAAAGTTTGGCTTTCAATCGCTGTATTCCCGGATTTGTTGACCCTATCGTACTAAAATCGTCACCTACATACATTCCCCAAACAGAATCGATTGTAAATTGAAGCTGTGTAAGCTGTTCCTGAATGAAAGCACCTGTCAGCTCTTCATCGTCGATTCCATACTCATCGCCATCATAATCTCCCTGATAACCGTTGTTACCAAAATAACTCTGTACTCCCTTTAACCTCACGTTGTGTTCGCGCAATAAAACAAGTGCTTCGTTCCATTCATTTTCAGAAACAATAACAGGAATGGCTTCTTTTGTAACGTTGCCTATTCCAATAAGCATTGAATCGATGGGCTTAAACTCTTCTTTGCTGCAACTACCAAGAATGCTTGCTATAGCAAAAATAAAAAGCAGATATCTGTATTTTCGTTTCATTTCTAAAAGTTTTATATGATTAGTTTAATAATACTCCGAAGGCTGGCCAATTCCCGTTAAGCGTCGTGCCTCCTCAACAGACAATGGCAGGTAATAATACTTTTCGCTTCCGGCCTCTCTGGGGAGGTTAATTTTCACACGTTCATAGGAGAACTCACCATCATCGTTATTGTTGCTGCTGGTTATTTTCATTCCGGTAACAATGTTAATCCCGCTTAAATCTTTCCACCTTCGCTGGTCGTAGAAACGATGCCCTTCAAAACATAATTCCACCCGGCGTTCGTTCCGAATACGGGCCTTAACAAAGGCCTTGGTATTTTGAAAACCCGGAACATCTTTTAATCCGGGCTGGCCGGCACGATTGCGAATTACATCAAGGGCATTAATGGCATCGTCTAAATTACCCAACTCACATTCAGCCTCAGCCAGGTTTAAATAAAGCTCTGCCATTCTGAAATAAATTTTTCGAGCCTGGGTATTTCCCACTGTGCTTCCCCAGTAGGCCGCCTGCTTGAATTTTCGTCCGTAATATCCGGTAACCGAACGTCTTTTATCCGCCTCTTCCTGAGATAGAGGATTAGCATTAAATCCTGTAAACTCTTTGCCCTCGTATGTGTATATTACAATATTGGGGTCACCTTGCGGCATACTTTTATACCTTCCATAATCGCAACCGTTAAATACAACTGCATAATTTAACCGGGCATCTCTGTTTTTGTATATTTCATTACCTGCATTCTCGCTATATCCATTCGAAAAAGTGGGATTAACATGCTCTGAGTCATACTGACTTACGGGCAATGTACCATCCAGCATCTCAAAACAATCCACGAGTTCCTGTGATGGTACTGCTCCGCAGTTATTTGTACGGTCGTTGGTTAAGAAACCATATAAGTCGACACCATCGGATTTGTTGATTGCCTCCTGGTTATTCCCGCGGAAGAGAACTTCGATATTTTTTACATCAATGTTTTCGGTAAACAAATTCTGATAATCCTCAATGGAAATTAGCCCGTATTCTCCCTGCAAATTTGTTATTGCACCGGAACTATACTGTTTTGCAAGTTCCCACCAGTATGTATCGTTGTTCGGATTATTTAGAGCACTTGCAGCATATAATGCAACCCTAGATTTTAATGCATGGGCAACTGCCAGATTAATTTTACTGTATTCGCTCGGATATGCCGAACGTACCGGCAATATTTCATTGTTGATAACCTCATCCAGTTCTGCAATAATTTCTGCTGCTATCTCACCAAATTCCGGTCTAACGATGTCCTGAAATCCGTCATAATCATCATATATTACTTCACGGATAAACGGTAGTGGACCAAAATTCCGGATTAATTCGAAATGATACCACGCCCGCAGTACTTTTACTTCGTCCATCCATCGCTCAATATCAGCCGGACTAATTTTATCTTCGGGTACTTGCGATTGCGGCATGTATTCAAGAGCAAGGTTACATTTTCGTATTCCGCCCCAGTAACGGCTCCAAAGCCCGTTTGCAAATATGGTATTATCAGCCGACAAATTACCTGAATGCCAGTTGTAACAAGCTCCGCTACCGGCTCTTACAGCATCGTCGGTGTATACTTCCAGCATTTCGCCTGAATGATGCGAAGTAAAATCATTGTCAAGATAACTATAAGCCTGGTCGCGAAAACCGTTGATTCCGCTTTCGCTTTTCAACAAGCGTTCGGTACTTAATTTATCTGAAGGAGTTTCGTCCAGAATATCCTGGCATGAAACCAATGCTCCAAACGCCAGGAGAACGAAGTAATATTTTTTTGTAAGAAAATTTTTCATGTCTAATTTGTCTAAAATTTTTCCAAATTAAAATTTCAAAGTAAGGCCGGCATTAAAATCTTTCATTATTGGGTAATTGGTCCCGTTAGAGTTGGCCATCTCAGCATCAAAATCGGTTGTAGGAAGATTGTCGGTTACAAAAAGGTTTGTAGCATTTATATACAATCGTAAAGAACTCGCATGAATGGCTTTTACTACCTTTTCGGGTAGTGTATAACCAAGCTCGGCATTCTTTAAACGAAAAAGATTTCCATTCGCCATCCAATAATCGCTTCGAACAAAATTTTGCGATTCGTTACCTAAGCGCGGATATGTTGCAGAAGTGTTTGTTTCCGACCACGCTCCTTTCATATATTCGGTAAAATTGTCGTTGTTCGACCAGCGCCCAAAACCATGTAAGTACACCTGGCGGTTAGCCATTCCGTTGAAAAACAAACGTACATCGAAACCTTTGAAGGCTGTTTCAAGCTGGATTCCGTAATTAATGTGTGGTATTTGTTCGTCGCCAAGCGGAGCTTTATCTTTATCATTAATTACACCATCCTCGTTTAAATCTTTATACTTAATATCTCCGGGAATTGGGTTGTGTCCGAATATTGAGTAATCAACTCCGTAGTCGATAATTTCCTGTTCCGACTGAAACAAGCCATCGGTAAGGTAGCCCCATTGCTCCTGAACCGCATAACCGGCCATACGGTACATATAGGCATAAGTGTCGTCGTAGGGCATCTCCCCCATTTCAATTTGTTTGTTTTTATTGTATGCAACGTTACCGGCAACAGTAAACATTAAGCCATTATTTAGCACCTTATTATAACTAGCAAACAACTCAAAGCCCTTGTTTTCAATTTCACCCAAATTTCGTGGAGGTGTAATCCCTGAGGTTTTATCCAATCCTATAAATCCTCCGGGTGCGGTAGCTATTTTATCAATTATAATGTCTGTATTCTTATTGTAATACACATCGGCACTTAATGTTAAAGCGTTAAACAACTGTGCATCTAATCCAATATTTGTTTTTTTCGATTTTTCCCAGGTAATATCCATGTTACCCAGTTGGTCTTCATTCGAATTTTGGTGCCATGTTGTAAGGTATAAATACTGGTTTGCACCTCCATAGTTATAAACACTATTGCCAATTACTCCGAACGAAGAGCGTAGTTTCAGGTAGGTAAAAACATTGTTATCCTTCATAAAATTCTCGTTCGAAATAATCCATGCTCCTGAAACCGATGGAAACAACCCCCATCGTTTACCCGGTGCAAACTGCTCTGACCCCTGGTAGGAGGCATTTACCTCAAGTGCATATCTTTTATCGTAGGAATATGCCACACGGCCGGCCAGGTTTAAATAGTTTGTTGATAAATAACTTTGTTGCTGATTTAACTGACGCTCGAAAAACACCAAAGCGGTAACATCATGTTTATCAAATTTTCTGGCGTAATCAATCTGCCCCCGAAAATTATACATGTAGCTAAAGAATTTACCTTGTTTATCAGATAGGCCGCTATTTGAAGTACCGTCAATCTGAACATACCCTAACGAATCAATTCCGCCTGCGCCAGGTAAAGCTGCAACTTCCCATGCTTCGTACGAGCGACTTCGGTTGGCAATACTATTCGAAAATACATCGAACGACAGTTGCCCCGTAGCTTTTAATCCCGGAGTTATGTTTGATAACTTTTGTTCCAGGGTAAATGTATTCCCCAACCGGGTGCTGCTTTCGTGTACAAGCCCGGTTCGGTTTAAATAAGCATACACCGATTCTTTGGGCCGAAAACCTAATCGGTTTTGTTTTGTCAACACCTCACCACCTGGTGTCAGGTCGTTAAAGGCATTGTTGGGTGTTTCGTACAATTTGCCAATTAAATAGCCCCAGCTTTCATCTTTTTTAATGTAAGGTCGGTTATAGCTTTGCAAATACCCGCCAATGTTTACTTTAAAAACGAGTGTAGGATTTAAGGTAATATCAAGATTGGTTCTGAAATTAAACCGATTGGTACGTTCCTGATTGTTGTAATAGTATTCATCAAAATCTTGTGTTTCAAATATCCCATCTTGTGTTAAAAAACCCATTGAGGCAAAATATTTCACCTGTTGGTTTCCCCCGGTAAAATTTATGTTTGCCCGTGTGGTTTGCATAAAATCCTTTGTAAAATCTTTTATTACGTCGCGTGTTGGGTAAAACTCCTGGCTATCGCCCAGTTTATACCGTTCAATTTCGTAATCAGAATACAAAAGTCCTTTGGGAACTTCCTCGCCCAGCGCGCGATAGTCGTTTACCACTCGCTGATTATGCATATTTACGTAATCGTAGGCCTTTACCATTTCGGGCATTCGTGTTGGGGTTTCAAATGCGTGATTAACAGAAATATCGATTTTTGATTTTCCATCAAATCCGGTTTTTGTTGTAACCATTAAAACCCCGTTAGAGCCTCTCATACCATATAAAGCAACAGCAGCCGCATCTTTTAATAACGACACCCGCTCGATATCGTGAATATCAACATCAGCTACCTCTCTTTCTACTCCATCAACAATCGTTAATATTTTGTTCGATTTATCTGAATCTTTTCCACGGATATCTACATATAAATTTGTTGTTCCTCCTGCTTCTCCACATAATTGTACTATCGACAGGCCGGGAATCCGTCCTTGCAGGGCAACAAATAAATTTGATGTTGGTATTGTTCTTAATTCATCTCCGCTAATAGAAAAGATAGCTGCAGAAACCTGGTCTCTTTCCTGTATCCCGTAAGGGACATACTCTTTTTGATTCGTTTTCGACACCTTAACTGAATCCTGGTCAACATTTCCATTACTGGCGAAAACTGAACAGAATGTTAAAATGGAACAAATTGTAATCAGTAGTTTATTCTGTATTTTTTTCATTTTATTTAAGTTGTATGTTTAAAAACCCTCGGTTCGTATCCGTAATATGGAACTCGTTATTCGAACTTAAAAGGTGTTCCTCCCCAGGCAACCGGTTGTTGTATACTTCGCAAAAACTTTTTGTCGCTGTTAGGAATAGGAAGGATTTTGTGCTTTTCGTTATGGCAAACCCACAACCAGGGCATTTTATACCTTACATGCGTGAATGTACCATCGTCGTGTTTAAGCACCTCCATACCGCTTATAGTATTGTTATCTTGATTACTAATTACATCCCAGCGACGAACATCCATAAAACGGTGCATCCATTCCATCATTAATTCTACTCTGCGTTCGTTCTGAATTCGTTTCATTAACCACTCTTTGTCTCCAATTTGAGCATTGGGAACATCCTGAATTCGTGGCTGTTCGGCTCTTTCCCGGGTTTTGTTCAACGCTTCGGCTGCTTCGTTTAACCTTCCGGCTCCACATAAAGCTTCGGCATAATTCAGATAAATCTCGGCATATCGCATCCGGGCATTTCTGCACGGAACACCACTTCCGGTTCCACCGTAGTATGCCGCACCTTTATCTTTCCCGCCGTAATAACCGGTGTAAGTGCGCTTTTTGTCGCCCGAAACCGAGTTCCCATTCGAACCCGTACCGTTTGCTCTTTTATTTCCATCGGCCGAAATCCATGTCATCACGTAAATACTGTCGGTTGGTGCTCCACCTGCAATTGACGGAATATTAAATCCAAGTCCGTAAAAACCTCCGTTATGAATAATATCGCGGTAAAAACGTTTGTCTCGTTTGGGCGAAATTCCATATTGTCCGTAAGGGTCGTTATAGTCGTCGTATCCTGCTGCCAGGGCTTCATTTGTAAAAACCGGATTTTCATGTACTTCATCATAACGGTCGATTAGCAATGCCCCGTTTTCAAGTTCGTAACAATCAACAATTTCCTGCGTTGGGCACTCGCCTGCCTTATTCCCCATCTTAACAGCCTGTTTTCCGAATTCGGTTGCAGTAAGGTTCATTCCATGAACATTATGACCAGCTCCGCCATAGCCCCAGATTAATTCTTTCTCCTCCAATCTTTCCGATACTTGTGAGATATACAGTTTTCTGGAATCAGCTCTGTTGTCCCAGTCCCATGAATCGAGTTCGTAGGCATTCAGATTTAAGAATTGTTCGCAGGCATTGGCTGCTGCCTCATACTTATCAGCACGATTACCCGGGTTATTTAAAGGACTGGCATTGTACAACAAAACCCTTGTTTTTAAACCGTATACAAATCCAAGACTTATTCTTTCTTTATCGTCATTCGATTCGAAGTTCCGTTTCATTGGCAGTGCCCCCGAACTGATAACCTCATCAAGCTGGGTAATAATAGAATCGGTTAATGCCTGATAAGAAGGGCGCTCCATATCCTGCCATTCCGAAAAATTCACATCGATGTTTTTCCCCATAAAAGGTACTGGCCCGTAAATACATCCCAACATAAAGTGATAATAGGCACGCAATGCTTTTGCTTCGGCTACCATCAGGTTAATCTCCTCCTGTGACATTTCCGACTTTGAAACGGTTATATTTTTAGCATTTTCCATTAGCGTATTACAATGCCGGATTGCGCCCCAATAGGCACCCCACCAGCCGCCATCCCACCAGCCGGTTGCGCTTGACTGGCCGGTACTCCTGTTAAACCAAACAGGGCTGTAATCGGGAGATAATTTTCCGGAGCGCCAATCGCCACTCGATTGCCCTTGCGCATCGAATGCATTATCAGTTAACGATTCATCGGTACACCAGAAGCGATGCGGATTCCTATCAGCTTCCATTCCGGCGTAACTTGCCGAAAGTAAACCCCTCACTTTATTGGCATCGTCTAACACACCATCAAGTGTTTCGCGCGAATTTGCTTCTCGGTTAAGTGCGTCTTCAAATACGTCTTCGCAGCCTGTAAGCATAATAGCCAGAAGACAAACAAGTGATAAGTAATATGAGTATTTTATATTTTTCATTATTCTCAATTTTTTGCGTTGTCCATAGAATTAAAAAGTAACATTCAGTCCTACGTTTACAGTTGAAAGCACAGGATGAGCCAATGAATTGGTTACCTCGGGATCGAAATACTTAAAAGGCATATTATCGAGTGTGAAAATATTTTGGCCATTTACAAATACACGAGCCTTACTTATTTTCATACTATTACATGCACGCTCCGGAATAGAATAACCAAATTCGATGTTCCGCAGCCGGGCAAACCACATTTCTTTCATCCAATAAGAGCTTGGATTTTTACTGATTGTTATTCCGTCGTGATGCAACCTGGGGTATTCAATTCTCTCTCCATTTTCATAGCGCTCGGGTGTCCAGGCGTATTTATGAAGTTCGAAATAGTTTTTGTAGCTTCCAATTTCCTGGTTCTCCCAATCCAATACGCCTCTTCCGTAGAAATTATACATATAGTTGGTGGCCACATCAATCAAAACCGAGAAATCGAAATTTTTGTAACCAGCAGAAAACGTATACGAATAATTCCACTCCGGAATGTTCGGATAATCCATTGGTATCAAGTCTTTCGAGTCGATATATCCATCGCCGTTAACATCGCGGTATTTTAAATCGCCCGGTAAAACGTTTGTGGATAATGCCGACATATCAGCCCAATTCTGGATTTCCTCCGTACTCTCGAAATAGCCTAAACAATCGTAGCCCCACATTACACCACGGCTGAATCCCTCTGTAGTGTATGGATAAGCATAAGAGTCGTCCAGTGGAGTTTCATTCATTTTTACAATTTTATTACGGGCAAAAGTTGCACTAAACCTGGTGTTTATCCACAAATCGTTTTTAAACGACTTTGAATAGCCAAGCGTTACTTCAAATCCTTTGTTACTCATTACTCCGGCATTGGTTGGAGGCAAATTAGATTGCCCGTACATGTATTCAGGAATAAGCGACACGCCGGTTAATATCGACGAACGTTTTTCATAAAACACATCAACATCTAGTTTTATGTAATCAAAAACACGGGTTTCAATAGCTGCATTATATTTATTGGCAACTTCCCAGGTAATATCCATGTTGGGCATTGTACTTTCGTAGGTAGCACTGGGCATACCATTGGGTCTCCACATGCCGGAAAAATATCCGTTCTGGGCCTGTGTCCAGTTGGGTAAATATAAAAACCGCTGACCTCCCATTCTGTCGTTTCCAACCTGGCCAAAAGAAGTACGTATTTTCAGATAATCGAGGAAACCAACATTACTCATAAATTCTTCCTCGGTAAGTGTCCATCCCAGTGATACAGATGGAAAGAATCCAAACCGTTTCCCTGGAGCAAACTGTTCAGAACCGTTCATCCCAAAGTTGAATTCTGTCATATACTTCCGGGCATAGCTGTAGGTAAGCCTTCCTACAATACCAACATAATTTCGGGGAATATCAATGTTATTAACTGACTGACTTTGTTTATACAGCAACATTCCGGTAATATTATGCTGCTCAAACTTACGCGCATAATTTAATGCCCCTTCAAGATCGAAATTTGTTGAAAAGCTTTGTGTTAGTGCCGATGATAAATCAGAATCGGGATCGCCATTGTTCGAAACATATTCAACTACCTGTTCTCCATCCACTTCATCAAGTACTGCAATATATGTAGCATAGGTTCTTCGGTACCCTCTAATGTGGGTAGCCCTGCTATCGTACGATACCTGCGCCCTTGCACTTAAACCTTTTGTAATGAATGGTAAATCCATATTTAATCCCACAGTAGTTTGAAGGGTATTTGTGGTAGCTGTACGGTAACCTGTTCGGTTTAATGATCCAAAAGGTACCCGATCTTTACGCCCCGGAGCTGATAATACCTGATCATATTCATTAACATCGGCAAATGAAATTGATGGAATATCGGTGAACTGGGCCATTAAGGTTGAATAATTGGCTCCATAAGTATTAATTGATCCGGAAGAGCTTCCGTTTACTGTTGGATCATGTTTATCCTGTAAATATCCTGAAAGGTTCAAATAAACTTTCAATAAATCATTAATCTGTAAATCAACATTAGCCCGGTAGTTAAAACGATCCAGGCGCTGACTGTTTTTGAAGTTATATTCGTCCCATCCTTCGGTTTTAAATGGTCCGGTTTGCCCGGTATAGCCCATACTTGCAAAATATTTGGTTTTTTTGGTCCCACCTCTCATGTTTACACTTGTCTTTAACATTGGAGTATAGTCTTTCATGTACTCTCCGTAAAAGTCACGATCGACATAATAGGTTGGGAATCTAGCCATGTAATCAGTGTAATTATCAACTAGTTCCTGTTCAAAGGCTAATGGAGAATTGCCACCGGTGGCCTGATTATGCATTTCGATTGCGCTGTTTCGCACGGTCATGTAATCGACAGCATTTAAAGGTTGGGGCAAACGTTCAACGTACTGCATTGAATAGTTGGCGTTGGCGGTAACAATGGGTTTACCAACCTGCCCTTTCTTTGTTGTTACCAAAATAACACCGTTGGCCCCTCTTACTCCATAAACAGCTGTAGCTGACGCATCTTTTAAAACATTTACTGATTCAACATCATACGCATCTACGGTTGTAAGTTCACGCTCGATACCATCGACCAATACCAGCGGCTGTGTATTGTTGATTGTTGCCTGGCCGCGAATGTACATGTTAATGTCCTCGTTACCCAGCTCACCACCTTTGAGCATTACAGTTAAACCCGGCATTTTACCAGCCAAACCGGTTGCCAGGTTAGAGGTTGGTGTACGCACAATTTCGTCGGCACCAATGGAAGAAATGGCCGCAACTACACTTGCTTTTTCTTGCTGACCATATCCAACTACCACGACCTCTTCCAGTCCGAGAACATCTTGTTTTAAGGTTACATCGATAACTGACTTTCCGTTTACAGGAACAACCAGTGTTTTCATTCCAATAAACGAGAACCGGACTAATGCCTCTGAATTATTAACAGACAATTGAAACTTGCCATCCATATCTGTTAATGTACCATTAGTAGTCCCCTCTACAAGAACAGTTACGCCAGGTATCGGCTTTTTTTCTTCATCGACTACCGTACCTGAAATCTTTTGTACTTGCGCCCATCCGCATACTGATATAAGGAATAGGAGAAGCATCAAAAATGTTTTCTTCATAAGTCTATAAAATTGATTTTGAATTATTTTAACGGTTTGAACCTAGACAAATTGAAGTGATATTTTGTCTGTAATAAGTTCAACTATTTACGTTATTGTCTCAAATAACAAGGGAGTTCTAAAATTGTGTCTTTTTTCTAAAATTGCGTCAAATAAAAATGAACGGCAGGCTGCTTACACGTTTTTCTTTACAAACTCGCTGGGGGTTAATCCCATTTCATTTTTAAAGGTAGTAGAAAAGTAGCCTTGTGTAGCAAAGCCGGCCAGTTCGCTGGTTTCAGCAATGGAATAACTTTTGGTTTTTAATAACTCAACGGCCTTGTTCACTTTAAACTTCTTAACATAATCGTTGGGAGTAACGTTGGTAAGCCCAATAAACTTGCGGTAGAAAGTAGAGCGGCTCATATTCATTAATTGAGCCAAATCGGCCACATTAAATGCTGTGTTCCGGTAATTTTCTTCAATTAGTTTATTTACTTTTTTCAAAAAGAGAATGTCGTTTTGATTGAGCTCATCTTTTTCGAATTTAGGCATTGCCCCATTCATAAAAATCTGATGAATTTTTTCGCGATTACTCATTTGACTGTCTACTACTGCAAGCAGGTAATTCATCTCAAATGGTTTTGTAATGTACAAATCGGCTCCAGTGTTTAAACCCGAAATCTGGGTCTCGATATCGGTTTTTGCCGACAATAAAATAAAAGGAATGTGCGCCCATTTTTCACTTGTTTTCACTTGTTCACAAAACTCAAAGCCATTTACGCTGGGCATCATTACATCGCTCACAATTAAATCAATTGCTTTATTTTCGATAAGTTCGAGTGCTTCACTTCCATCAAACGACGACAATACTGAATAATACTCCTTCAAACTTTCGGTAAGCAACTGATTGAGTTCAGCATCATCTTCAACAACCAGTACTGTTTTATGCTTTCTTTTTATAATTTCTTTTGTTTGACTTGTTACTGAAACCGCCCCGCCATTTTCGACCACCGCCTCAGTAAGACTGGTTGCCATATTATTTTGATTTACGGGCAATACAAAAGAAAAAACTGCGCCTCGCTCTTTCGCATTTTCGGCCTTGATATATCCATTGTGTAGGGCAATTAGTTTTTGACAAAAATCCAGGCCAATTCCGGTTCCTGAATAATCGGCTTGTTCTGAATCAAATTTTTTATACCGCTGAAAAATGGTCTTCAAATTAGCGGATTCAATTCCCGGCCCGTTATCTGCAATTTGTATCTGTATAAAACTTTCTGTTTCCTGAAGCGTGGCTGTTTCGTAAGCACTTTTAACCTGGTTGGCATTTAAAATCTGCGAACTTATTTTAATGTTTCCACCGGTTGGCGTAAATTTTACTGCATTCGCTATTAAATTACTCAACACCTTGTCTACTTTATCATCGTCAAGCGCCAGGTTGTAACTGTCAACGTTTGAATAATGAATTGCAATATCCTTTTTCGCTGCATAAAATTCAAAGGGCTTAACAGCATCGGCCACTAAAACTGCAATATTTTGCGTTTTCAGTTTTAATTCCAGGGTATCGTTCTCCAACTCACGAAATACCAAAATTTGGTTCACCAGTTTTAGCAAGCGTTTAATGTTAAGTTGCAGGCTTTGTATTACCTGGCTTTTTTGCTGTTCGCTTTTGTTACTATCGGTTAACTGTTTGGCCAGCCCCGATATGATGGTTAATGGCGTACGAAACTCGTGCGAAATATTCGTAAAAAAACGCAGTTTCATTTCTTGGATATCTTTTTCGCGCTGATGCTCGTACTGTTCCATTTCAAGTTTATGGCGGTATAATTTCAGCCTGAACAAGAACCGGAAAACACCCCATGTTGTTAACGCAATAATAAGGACATACAAACTTAATGCCCACCAGGCAAACCAGGGAGCTGGCCTTATTTCAATTTCCAACGGTTTTGATGGTTTAGACCAGTCGCCATCGGTTGATTTTGCTTTAAACTGAAATGTATAGGTACCGGGTTTTAAATAAGCAAAAGATACCAGGCGACGTGTCCCTATTTCAATCCAGTTTTTATCTAAACCTTTTAGCCTGTATGCATATTGCACTTGTTCTGAAGAGAGAAAGTCGAATGCAGTTAATTTTAAACTGAACTCTTTTTCTTTATGCGACAAGGTAATTTTTGAAGCAAATGAAACGGATTCCTTCAGAATGCGACTATCAGAAGAAGGCATAACCCTGTTGTTTAAGACTTGTAACTCTTCCAGTATTAAGCGTGGCGGAGCAACATTGGGCAGAACCAACTGCTCGGGATAAAAACATGTTACCCCGTAATTTCCGCCAAAATAAATCATTCCATCATCGCTCCGAAAAGCCGATTTTTCGTGAAACTGCGTATTATTAACGCCTTCGTTTATGAAATAATTTTTTATGGTGCCCGTAATTTTGTTCAGCCGCGACAATCCATACGAGGTACTTAACCACAACTGGTTGTATTCATCTTCTACAATACCGATTACATCGTTACTGGGCAAACCTGTACCTTTATCGAAGCTCGATATTGTTCCGTTTTTAGGGTCGACACAATACATTCCCCACAAGTAACTTCCTAACCAAAAATCACCTGTTTTGTCAATATGTGCCGTAACAATTCTGTTTAAGCCCTCAACTTCGGGAAATTTTTCATGAAGGGGAATAGCGTTTTTAGTATTTTTATCATACAAATAAACACCTCTGCCAAAGCTGGTTAACAACAATTCATTTTCATTAACTTCTACAATCTTTGTAATATTGGGGCCACACTTTTCAATGTGGTAGATTAAGCTTCTGTCTTTGTCAAAAACCATCAATCCAAGCCCGGGAATTCCCAAATAAATCCACTCTTTATCGCAAAAAATAGTGGAGTACCCAATTTTAATTTCAGGAGATAGGTTATAGAATGTTTGAGTTGAAAGATTAAAAACCTGTACTCCAGACAAACTTCCAATCCACACCTGGTTGCTATTATCGAGGCAGGTATTTTTTAAAAAGTTGCTCCCCAAATCGCTATTCCCGCTTGTATAATGACAACTGTTACCGCTTGTTTTATTGTAGGTGTAAAAACCATCCCCACGTGTAGAAATAAGTAATGAACTATTTCCAAATGAACTGATACTGGTAATGAACTTATTTTTTGTCAGGCGATTTAGATTGGCATCGGGATTAAAGTTTTTAAAATATTTGAAATTAACGGCCAAACCATTGTCGAAAGTCCCCAGCCAGGTATTACCACAATTATCGACCAACACTGATGAAAAACTTTTAGAATTTAAGCCTGAAATAACATTATCGGAGTTTAACAAACCTAGTTTTCCTGTAGATACATTGTATTCGTACAACCCCGAATTATAGGTGCCTATCCAAATTATTCCGGCAGTTTTCTCAATAATAAATTCAATTTTACACCCCGGAAGCATACCATCAGGCGTTGTTCCGTTCAAGTTCTTTGCTGCATTCATTGTTGCGGTACCGAACAGGGTAATTCCGTTATTGGTTCCAAGCCATATTTGATTTCGCTGGTAATCCTCGTAAATTGAATTTATAATGTTTGGACCATGCAGAAAAGCTTCATTTCCGGTAAAAGCATGTACAACCGAATTATTTTCTACAAATAACAATTCCCGGTTGCTGCCACACCACAGGCGCTTCTTTCTGTCAACAAACAATACATTAATTCGAATCCGTTCGGAGATAAGAGTTTCTTCGCCTGATTGCAATACTTTATACAAACCACTATCTGTTGCAACATACAACTCTCCTTTCCATTTTTTTATGTCCAGTATGTATCTTGCTCCAATTTCAGTAAAACGCCTGATAAATTTTTGCTCCCGAATATTGTAGCAACTAAGTCCATTGTTGGTGCCCACAAATAAGTAATCATCCGAGTCGCAATAAAGTGCCGTAATTAAATCAGAACTTAGTCCCAGCGAATCGTTTCTATCGAAATAATATTGTTGAAATTCGTAGCCATTAAAACGGTTAAGCCCCCGTTGCGTGCCAATCCAAATGTACCCCTGATTATCCTGGCAAAGTGTATTAATGTTCAGATTTGATAAACCGTGTTCGATAGAAATGTTCTGGAAATGTGCATTCGTGCCCAAAGCACTTAAAACACTAACATAAAAACAAAGAAGTATTACTGCTATTTTCATCACCTTTTTCATCCAGTAAGCACACGCTATCTTAAAACAATCATCACTATTTATTGCACATATTAATTATCATTATGCTGATACGCAACAACAGCACCACTATTCAGGCCTGATATAATGCGGATTGGGAACGGGAATCAAAGCCCCTGTTTCGTTGAGCCAGTTCGCCAATTTTGATTTAAGGTTAGTGGCAATCTCAGGCAAATACCCTATCGAGTCACGTGTTTCACCTAAATCAGAACAAACATTATAAAGCTCGTAAGCATCAGTAGCATCCTCATTTAAACCATACAATCGGTACAATTTGTAATCTCCCTCACGAATATACGAACCACCAACATCAGCGCCAATCTGCTTTTTACGCGGAAAATGACAAAACAATGGCCGCTTTTCCAGCACTCCGTTGTTTGTTAGTAAAGGCATAATACTTTTCCCATCGCAAACATCCTTTTCTTTCGAAATCTCAATTCCTGCGATATTACAAAATGTTGGATAAAAATCGATAATATGTACAGGCGTATTTTCGGTAGTTCCGGCAGTTTCCTTCCCCGGATATTTGATAAGCAGTGGTACCCGTACTCCTCCTTCGTAAAAACAGCATTTACCGGCTCGCAAAGGCTCATTCGATGTAACGGGTATGTCCGGATTATTTTTATCGTTTGTCCAGTGCACACCTCCATTATCGCCCATTACAACTACCATTGTATTTCCTTCAATCCCCAGTTCCTCCAGCTTATTCATTACCTTACCCACACTTTCATCCAAGGCTTCTATCATGGCAGCCATTACCGGATTTTTATGCTTCCCCAAAGAACCTTTCGCCAGTTTTTGCCTGTATTTTTCAACCACATCAGCTTTTGCCTCATAAGGAGAATGAACATTGAAGTGCGCGAAATAGATAAAGAATTTTTCGTCTTTTACATTTTCAATTGTTTTGCACACTTCATCGGTAATCCTTTCGGTAATATATTCACCTTCGGGGCCCTGTGGTAAACTACCAAGCCCGTTATACGGAGCAAAATAGCCACCCCTTCCAGGTCCCGCACCTCCAACTGCAAATTCATGGTCGAATCCTTGTTTTGTGGGATAAAAGTCCGGGTTTCCTAAATGCCATTTGCCAAATTGAAAGGTTTTATAACCAGCACTTTTAAGTTCTTCGGCTATGGTAATTTCCTCCAGCGGTAAATGGTTTTTCGATTCGGGGAAGCAAGTTTTTGTATCTGCGCCTGCCGAACCGGGCAGAACCGGATACGATGTGCTGGCTCCCGTTATTGCAGCGTGCATGTGCAATCTGGCTCCAGGATATTTTCCGGTAAGAAAAGCCGCACGCGAAGGCGAACAAAGCGGATGTGCATATGCCTGCGAAAAGAATGTTCCCTGGCTTGCCAATTTATCGAGGTTAGGCGTTTCGTAAAACGCGGAACCCTCGTTACGCCCGTTCATCTGCCAGTCGGTCCAGCCCCAGTCGTCGGCAAGAATAAAAATAATATTTAAAGGTTCGTGTGCCTTTGTATTTTGGGCAAACGAAGTATACAAAAATACAATTTGTAAAAGGCAACTTAAAACAATTGTTCTCATCGAAGTTTTATTATTTCTTATTAAACCGTGAAATAACAAAAGTTTCAAAACAAGAGCGTGCTGATTTGTGTCAACGATTTGCTGATATGTCCTATTTTAAGCGAAGTGTGGTTATTTCACTTCGTTGCCCATTACTTCCAGGTATTTTCTGAACTCTTGTACTGCATCTGCATACTTTTCCTCCCCAACCAAATTTACTTTTTCAAGAGAATCGTTTTCCAGGTCGTAAAATTCTTCAAAAGGAGTACTCAGGTCAGCGTATTTTATGTATTTGTATTTTTTCGAAATCACGGCCTCTGAATTGGGTATTGTCGGAATATCAAGGTTGTGCTCGTAAAAAAACATTTCCCTTTCGGGTGTTTTATGTGAGAGCAAATCCAGTGCATTTATTCCCTGCATTGTTTCAGGTATTTCAACACCTGCCAGCGATAAAATGGTGGGTGCCACATCAATATTCAATGCAAATTCATCAACTCTTTTTCCTCTTTGGCTTTCATCAGCTCTGGGGTCGAAAACAAAAAACGGTACTTTAACCGACTCGCGGTGCGCATACCATTTTCCGGCCAATCCGTGTTCGCCCAGGTAAAAACCGTTGTCGCCCATAAAAACTATTATTGTATTTTCGGCTTTACCTATTTCCTCCAACTTCTTTCTGAGTATTCCAATGGCATCGTCAACTCCGCTTATTAAACGATAATACGAACGCACCGATTCCTGGAACTTTTCTTTATCGGGGAAACGTATTTCCCAACGTTTACGAGCCTCATTTTGTCGTTCTACGCCATTAAATACCGGTATCCTGAAATCTTGTGGGAAGAAGGAATAATACGACGAACCGGCAGTTTCGGGCAAGGCAAATTCTACATTAGCATACAATTTTTTATAACGCTCAGCGTAAATAAACTGGCGAGGGTCGCCATCCTGGCAGTGTGGAGCCTTAAAACTTACCGACAAACAAAAAGGTTTTTCGTCTTTCCCGAACCTTTCCAGAAATTCGTTGATACGGCTACTTACAATATCTGTGTAGTGAATAAAGTTCCCCTCTCCATCTTCGTTCTCATAGTTAGGTTGGTGCAAGGCATCGCAGCCCCAGTAATGGTACAACGAATCGGGAAAATCCTGCGGATTTCCCACACCGTATTTGCCGATAAAACCAATGGAATAACCATTGTTTTTTAATAACATGGGGTAAGTTTGCTGAAGTGCCGCCGGCGAAAACGGAGTACGAAAACCTTCTATTCCGTGCCTTGAAACGTACTGCCCGGAGAGAATACTTGCGCGGCTACTGCAACAAATTGAGGTGGTCACGTGGGCATTGGTAAACAACACGCCATTATTTGCCAGGTCGTCCATATTAGGCGTTTGAATTATTTTATTTCCCATGGCTCCCATGGCGTCCCAGCGCTGGTCGTCGGTTAACAGAAAAATAATGTTAGGCTGCTTTTCAGTATGCCCGGAAAAGGAGCATCCAAAAGTGCCTAACAACGCCAGTATAAACACATTTAATTTCATCCAACACAAAAATCTACAAAACATCGTTATTTATATTTAATTATCCACTCCTTCTGTTGTTTACCGTTCATCCAAAACTATTTTAACACGACAAAACAGTTTCAATTTTGTGCACCCCGTAATGCACCGCCGACACGATATTAACTAAAGCACCGTTTACCATACTTTGAACTGCCGCATCGGTATAGAATGCAATATGCTGGGTTGTAATTACATTGGGGAATTGCCTGATATATGCCATTTCGCGATTACTAATGATGTCGTTTTTCCGGTCGTGATGGTAAATACCGCTTTCATTCTCAAAAACATCCATTGCCAACGCTCCTATTCTTTGATTTTCGATACCTTCAATAAGGTCATTAATATTCATAATTTCACCTCTGGCGCAGTTAATTAAAGCCACTCCATCTTTCATTGATTGAATGCTGTTACGATTTACCATCTGGCTGGTTTTATCGGTAAGAGGAACATGAAAACTAATCACATCGGCCAAAGCGTACAGTTCTTCCAACGACACATACCTCGCAATATCCTTTACATCCTCAGCTTCGTGTCTGCTACAGGCAATTAACTCGCAGCCAAATCCCGCCAGATTTTTAAGCACCTGTTTCCCAATACTTCCGGTACCAACAACTCCAATGGTGAGGTCTTTCATTTCTTTTCCACGTAAACCTGATAATGAATAATCATTAACATTAATACGAAACAAAGCTTGCTTGTATTTCCGCAGGCTCATAAGAATTAACATCACGGTATAATCGGCCACACCATTGGGAGCATAATTTACACTACTAACATGAATATCCAGTGCTTTGGCTGCATTAACATCGATATGGTTTACCCCAACAGTTCGTGTAGCCACGCATTGGATACCCATTTGCTTAATACAGGTTAGTAGTGCTTTATCAATCCGGCTTTGCCCCAGCGTTGTAACGGCTATGCTATTCCCGGCAAGAGCAAGTGTTTTTCGATTTAAAGTTTCAGAAGTATAAATAATTTCCAGATTCAGGAGCTTTGCCTGTTCTTCAAAAAAAATCCTTTCATCTTCACGCACCTCATAGGCAGTAAGCTTTATCTTCTTCCTATTCTCCATCTACTGATTTTTTGTGACACCAATATGCCCCGATTATTGATTATCTCTTAAATAAATAAGCCGCTTCACGCTCGCTTCAACTGAATTACGCTCACCCAGCATGGTGGTATTTTTATCTTCTCTCAACCGGTTATAGGCTGCTACAACAATATGAAAATCAGAATGCCGGAGTAAATTCGATTCTTTATCCAGGTATTTGAATGTTGTCTCCATATGGTCTTCATATCTGTAGTTGTTATCCGCGCCGCCATCGGGGGGAAGCAATAAAAAGGCAAGTTTGTTTCTGTCCAAAGCCAATTGCAGGCCTACAATTATTTTAAAATCAACAATTTCTTTGGTATGTGTAACATGTGCTTCAAAACAAACCCCGCCAACGTTTTCATTATTTAGTGCCCTTAGCAATTCGTTTTTCCAATTTGGTATGCTATAACTGCGCGACAAAACAATTACCTTTTTACCGCTAGCATGCGCTACACTGTCAATAATCTCATCAAACACAATCGTTGTTGGATGGGGGTCGTTGGCCACCACCTTTGGTTCGGCGTAAATGCACACCATTTCAATATTATCCTGTCCAATAATCTCTTTTGTTGGAGTAAATGCTTTCTTTGGAAATCGTTCAAAGTATTCTTCTGTAAACACAACGCCCGGCCCCATTTTGTTAAAACCGGCTTTCCACTCTGTTAAAGGAATAGCTCCAGAATTTCCGGGAAGCGACCATACGCCATCGCTTTTAATACGTTCGGCCGAAGGCAGTTCGTTTCTCCAAATTTGATTAATGTCGGTTAATATTTTAAAATTATAGTTTTGAGCCTGAACAGTTACTGGGGTGGTAACCATTAAAAACAATAGTAATATAGAATGATTAAGTGATTTCATGCTGAACAATTATTTTGAAATAATACCCACAAAACCGCCACCAGGGGCACACTCGATTTTAAGTTTTTCTGCCCGGTGCAATTTCAACTTCATTTTTTCAAGTTTCGTTGCATCAAGTTTTGTTGCTTCCCCGTCTTTATACAAATCAATGGTATACGAATCATCGGGAAGGAAATCCAAATCTACTTCCAGCGTGCGGGCATCGCTGTTGGTCATTCCTGCAATAAACCATTGGTTGCCGCTTTTTCGCGCCATTACAATATATTCACCTATCGCGCCTTGCAATACTTTTGTCTCATCCCAAACAGCTTTTACCTGCTGTAAAAAATCCATACCCGGTTGGTTTTTATAGTTTTCAGGGTGGTCGCATAACGTAGTAACCGGACTGTCGAACACTACAAATTTTGCCAGTTCGTGACAGCGGGTTCCCATAACCATTGTATTTTTTTGTGGCTTAAATTCGCCTTTTAACGCGTTAACAAATCCTCCGGGAGTGTAATCCATCGGTCCGGCCAACATTCGGGTAAATGGCAAAGTTACATTGTGTTCCGGTGTAACATTGTAAGTGAATTTATTGTACTCGTTGCCCAATACGCCTTCACGAGTCATCAGGTTAGGCCATGTACGCCTTATTCCTGTTGGTTTATACGCTCCATGAAAATTTACCATTAAATGGTGTTGGGCTGCCAGTTTAACGGTATTGTGATACCACTCTACCATTTCATATCCATCCAGTGCCATAAAATCGATTTTTACACCAGCTATTCCCCAGCTTTCATAAAGGTTAAAGGCTTCTTCCATGTTACGGTTCACATCTGTCCAATACAACCACAACCAAAGTTTTACGTTTTTTTGTTTAGCGTAACTAATAAGCATTGGCATATCCAATTGCTCTGCTAACGTTGTAACATCGGCTTCGGGTTTGTTATACTCGCCATACCACTGCCAGTCAATGAGCATGTAAGGGTATTCATTCTCGGCTGCCAGGTCTATAAATTTCTTTATTTCGTCGTTCTCCATATTAACATTGCGGCTCCACCAGCTGTCCCAGGTGCAAATACCAGGTTTAATCCACGAAGTATCTTCTATTTTGCAGGGCGGATTGAGGTTCGACACCATTTCAGATTCTATCAAATCTCCGGGTTTTTCGCCGAGCATTATCACTCTCCACGGTGATTTGTGTGGTAATTCCAATGTACAAATAAACCTATCTTCCGCTCCATTATTTTTTATATTAGACAGGACAGTTCTCAGCTCTTTTGGATGCTGCGAGGTTCGTAAATACATTCCCGCCCACTTATCCAGGTGAGCCTCTGTAATTGCGGCATAACAATTTTCTGAAACTTTCAGAGTTAAAGGCAGGCCGTAATATCCCCGTGGCGATAATCCACTTAATGGTTGTTTATTAAAATGTCCTTCCTGGTGCGACTTAAAACCCTTATAATCGGCAGCCCAACAAGTAACATCGCTTTCAAAATTAAACGTAGTAAGCTCATTTTCAAGGTTGCACTTTTGGCGGTCGGCACCTTGCGGAACCATATATCGAAAAGCAACTCCATCGTTGTAAGCCCTTACAATAACCTGAAATTTTCGGCCTGGAAATTTTAATTCTTCAAAATCTACCGTTAGTTCGTTGTAGTGGTTCAAAATAGTTTCGTTCGGGTTATGAACAGGTTTCCACATTTCGTTAACCTCCTGAACTGCGCTTTCGGCAACTTCAAGATTTAAACCCAAAACAGGGCCACTTTTTATCTTCAATCCCATATTTCCATCCAGAATAACCTTTTCTCCTCTGTATAAAACGGAATAGGTTAACTTTTCACCAACGTTTAAAACACATTCAGTTTCTCCGTTGGGCGATTTTACAGAAACCGTTTTTGAAAAAGCGCTCACACCCAAAATGGTGAGCAAAATAACAATCAGGCCAGTTGATTTAAGCAATGTTTGCATATCGTTCTATTTTATGTATAATTTTCTTATAAAAATTCGATTTGTACAGGCCCTAAAAGACCTGAAGAATGGGATTTTTCGTCAACTTTAATATCGTCAATAACGTTCCATGTATACCTTTCGTCAGGAGAAAGGCCTTTATCGCGTATCATTCTGTTGCGCCAGAGGTTAACCACCTCAATTTCAAGTTTATTCTCTCCTCGTTTTACAAACTCAGAAATATTCAACCGATAAGGATGAATCCAAACTCCCCCGGCCAGCTTCCCATTTATTTTAAGCTCTGCCATAACAGCCACTTCTCCAAGGTTAATGAACAGGTCTTTCCCTTCGGGCAGTTCATTAATCGTGAAATTTGTTTTGTAAACTGCACGCCCCGAGTAATATTTAATCTCTTCATTTTCCGAAACCGACCAATCTTTTAACACCTCAAATGTTTGCTTCTCTTTTGGGCCAATCTCTTTGTTCAAAAAATCGACATCAAACGGACCGTCAACAGTTGCAAGCACTTCCGGTTCTGAGAAATTAGTTTGCTTTGCCGGCTGAATCACTGAATTGCCAGCATTGGTAAATACCACGTACCAGCTTCTTTTTCCCTCAAGTTTTAAAGGAACTCGGGTTCTTCCATTTTTTACCGAATATTCCTGCAATTGACGGATTTCTCCGGTCATTGCATCCCACAACTGGGGCTTTAATCCTTCTGTGCGAAACGATGGATTAATTTCAACTTCATCGTCGCTTTGGTTCGTGATGAAATAAATCTCCATTCCCGGCATGGTTCTGTGCGTCCAAAGAACAGATGCATCAGTACAATCTACGTCTTTTTCAATTCCGACAATTTTAAATACCTGTTCCAGCGAGTAGCCATCAAATACTTTTCCTTGCCCATAGTTATTTTGCATCTTTCCTGCAGTATAGTCACTTCCCCACAATTTGGCCGCCAGCCCGTTAAGCTCCTTGTCGCACTCGGGATAATTCTGTAAACTGGGCGATTTCTCAGGTTTCGGGCCAAGTACAACACCTCCTTCGGCAACCAATTCTTGTATTTTTGCAAGCACCTCCGGACGCATAGTTTTCAGGGGAGGAAGCACCATTACGTTATAGCACATTCCGTCGACCAACACAAATTTTCCATCTTTAACCGACAAGCGGTTTAAAATTACCTCGGCATTAATATAATCGTAAGAATAGCCATCGGGTATTTCAGGTGTGCGAACGCCAGTCATTACCGGTGCATTTTCGCCAATAAAATAGCATACATCGGCAACGTATTTTCCCTGTTGCAACAAATGCTGGTTACGGCGCAAATAATCGAAGTAATAATTTGCCTGACCAAACCAGGTATTATGCCGGTTAAACTCGGTACTAAACCAAGCATTCATCCCGGGTTTCCGGCTATCATCGGGCTGGTGAATATACAGGTGCAGAATAAAATGGTTAATCCCCTCGGTATACGACCAGTCGCCGCGCTTTTTAAGCTCTGCCGGATGGCGTAAATAAGCCTTGTTTGCTGCAGTAAATGCCTCGGCCGAAGTTCTTCCTTTTCCGTAAGCATGCGAGGTCGAAGAAGAAGCTTTACATTCGATATTTCCGAGTGCGCCTTCATTCCAGAATTCACCCGATATTAAATCCGATTGCCCTCCATACATCATAAATTCGGAAGGAAAACCCCAGTGTCCGTAATTTTCGAGCCAGATTTGCAGGTTATGTGTATTACTTGCCTTTTTTAATCCTCCAACGTATTCATAGGCCACATCATCAGCTACCGCACGGCGTAAATCCCACAGAAAGCGTTCCGACTCGTCAACGCTGCCCACAACGCGTCCGGAAAGCACGGGTAAGTATTTCACGGGATCGTACCCATATTTTTCATAAAATTTAGCACCAAAACCATCGGTCCAGTTTTGAGACCCCATTTCATAACTGTCGGCTATTACATATTTAAATGCAGGTTTGCTTTCTTCGGGAATACGTTTTAGCAATTCGCCAATAAAATTATCGAAATGAACCTGCACCAACGCACTACTCATTTTATCTACCTCGTAACCCAATCCCTGCGGAGCTGTTGGATGGTTTTTTGCACCTGTAGGAGCCATTCCAATGCGCATTACAGTCCAGTTTCCTTCAGGAACATCCCAATCAAGCCTTCCCTCGTCATCAACATTTTCAGAAATATCCAAAACTTCATTTATCGCCAATTTATTGTTTTCAATTTCATCCTGGGCAGCCCATTGGTAGCTGTACCAGTCGGGCGTTGGGGTTGGATACATTTTCCCCAGTTGTTTCTCGATATAATGGTCGATTACAGGAGTTTCCGAAATATTTATCTCAGAGAAACCAACAGTGGCGTGACGTCCATCAAAATCAGAACATTTTAAAATGAACTTATCTGAAACAATATCCGGCAATGAAATGGCCAGTTTACCAAGAACTATGGGCCCCACTTTTTCAGCCAAATTACTTCTATCAAATTTAAAAGTGCTTATCAACTCTATCTTCCCTTCTACTTCGGCAAATAACTTGCACATACATTTTACCCTATCAGAAGGAGTAATTGTAAACTGCCGGGCGGTTATTTTCTTTTTAAGATTAATTTCAAATTCTACTTCCGGCATCTCTTTCACATTCATTTCAACCGATGTTTGAAAACTGCCATCAATAATATTTGGTATTTCACTCAAGGCAGGACGGGCAACAATTTTATTCACCAAATCAGCCATCTCAGCAGTTTCGCTATCAGCAAGTTTAAATGCCAGCGTATGTGTATCCTGAAATTCTTCGGCGGGTTGAACCAATTGAACCCTTGTTTTACCGGGGCCGGTAATTTTTGTTTCGCTAAAGGTTAAATATCGCATTGCCATTTGAGATTTTACCCACGGGCCACCCGACTGGCTCCAGCCGGGACAGTTAAATACACCTATATCAACGCCAATTCGATGGCCTTCGGTTACCGCATGTACCATACATTCCCACCATTCGTCGGAAAACAAAGGAACTTTCCCGTCAACCCCTGCAGGATTGATGTTGCCAATTAACGCTGCCCCAATACCGGCCTCTTTCATTGCTTCCAAATCTTTGGTAATGCCTTCTTTCGAGATATCATCGTTTATCCAATACCAATAGCACCAAACGGTATTGTTATCAGAAGATGTTTGAAAGCCGGCAACAACAGAATCAAATTGCGACTGTTCAATTTTTGTTTTTTTGGAACAAGCCTGGCTTAGTAACGCTATAAACAACATTACCACTATTAGTCTTCGGTGTAGTTTCATCATCTGTTTATTTTTTCTACTTAGGAAATTAATGCCAAAGAAATATAAATGGTTATGGAACTATTTCTTTTATTGATTCAAAGTTTTTTGATTTTGTTCCAAACAAAGGCAGTAGACTAAACCCCTTCACGTAATACACTAATTTTCAATCCCAAGCGAATCAGTTTTAAATACAAAATAGTGGTGAACTGTTATCTCAAAACAGTTTTCAGAATCAATCCACATACCTTGAGGTAGAATATTTTCATTAGATTATTCCCCTTAATTATATCAGGCGCCTATTATGACCGGAAAAAGAATTGAATAAATTATTGTAAGGTTTACTTTTAACCAATTAACTTGTATAGGCGTACTTTTCATACTTATCGAACGTATTCTCACAATTAAAAACATGTAAGCATTGGTAATGAAAAATACAATATTGATGATATCATCTAATATACTTCCTAACAAAAAATATACATATTGAACTTCCATTATATCTCACCCCAAAATTTGATATACTGACAGCAATATCATAGAATAGCCCCATTATTTAGATTTTATAATGTACAAACCTAAACGGTCAAATCAATTCTAATCACAACTTTCTTCATCTAAATCCAATGCACATCATAGAACTATAAAACAATTCAAAACATTTATGCTAAAACTTTAAAGAACTATATTTAGAACACTTTGCTCTAACTACCAATTTAAACTATTTTTATACCAAGAAAGAAAAGTTCTTTAAATGTGAACTAAACGGTGACCCGCAAAAAATAGACTGCAGTAAATAACTGATATAAAGGCATTAATGGGATCAGGTTCGAATCCTGGTATCCCGACGAAACAAAAGCCTGTAAATTCAATAATTTACAGGCTTTTTTGTTTTTCCATTTCTAAATACATCCTGTTAAGGACGGATCTCATTGAAAATCCGGTGGAGAAGAAAAAAAGAATCTCTCTCCAGACGTTTCAGTATTGAGCCAAGTCACCTACCATAAGCAGATTACTTTTGGCTTATCAGCCGGATTCTACTCTTTGGTTTAGCCCAAAGAGT